>NZ_JBSGCB010000011.1:0-215540 GCF_053601595.1 Nocardia sp. NPDC004711
CCGCCCGGGGGGCCCGCCCGGCCCGTTTACCCCCCCCGCAAACCCCGTGGGGGGGGCCTGCCGTTTGGGTACCCCCCCACCATCGCAGGGTGGGCGCTATCAGTGCGTGTGGGCTAACGCCGATAGCTCGGGTGCGTCGATTTCCCGGAGGCCCGTGGCGGTGACCTCCAGGACTCGGGCGGTCCCGATGTCGAAGAACAGGCCGGAGACCTCGAGACCGCGTTCCAGGATCGCCCGCCGGACCACCGGGTGGGCGCGCAGCGTGTCCAGCTGGACGGCCACGTTCACGATGGACAGCTGGTCGGCCACCCCGAATCCGGCACGCGCCGCCACGGCGGCGATCGGGTCGCCGGCGCGGAAGCGATCCAGGCTGGCCCGGCCGTGGACCAGCCAGTTGCCCAGGCCGGGCCCGGTGGGCCCGCCCGCGACCAGTGCCTTCATCGCGCCGCACGCGGAGTGACCGCAGACCACGACGTTGTCCACGACCAGATCGTCGACGGCGAAGGCGAGCGCCGCCTCGATGGAACTGTCGCGGCCGCCGGGGACCACCAGGTTGCCGACATTGCGGATGGTGAACATGTCGCCGGGCCCGCTGTTGGTGATCATGTTGGGCACGATCCGGGAATCCGCGCAGGTCAGGAAGAGCGAGTGCGGGTTCTGCCCGTCGCGTAGCTCGTCCAGGTGCGGGCGCACCAGGTGGGCGTTGCGCTGGTGGAAGGCGGCCACGCCCTGGGTGATCGGGTTGCCGTCGTCCTCGCGCCAGGGGCGCAGCACATCGTCGAGCAGGGTGCGGGCGCGCCCGCGCACCGGCGGGCCCGTCAGGGCGTGCGCCATGCGGGCGGTGCCGAGTTCCACGAATTCGACTGTGCCGCCGGTGCTCTCGTGCTGGCCGGCCCAGTCGTGGATGGCCTCGTAGGCGGCGTGGTCGAGGAAGTCGACGCTCATCTCGACCAGCACGTCGGTCCCGCCGGGCACCTTGGCCAGTTCCGAGGACAGCTTCGGCAGTGCCAGGAACGTGCAGGTGCCGTCGATGCTGACCAGCCAGCGATCGGTGCCGGCCACCTCGCCGGCGGTCACCGAGACGCGCACGACCCGCCACAGCAGCAGGCCGAAGGCCAGCGCCAGGCCGATGATGACGCCCTCGAGCAGATTCAGGAACACCACGCCGAGCACGGTCACCAGGTACACCAGCAGGTCGCCGGTGCGCCGGGCCAGCTTGATGTGGGCGAGCTTGACCAGCTGGATGCCGACCACGATGAGCAGACCGGCCAGGGCCGATTTGGGAATCTGCTGCACCAGGCCGACCAGCGCTACCGAGAACACCAGGATCCAGAGGCCGTGCAGGAGGGCCGAGGCGCGCGTGCGGGCGCCGGCCTGCACATTGGTGGCACTGCGCACGATGACGCCGGTGACGGGCAGGCCGCCGAGGCCGCCGGAGATCACATTGGCCGCGCCCTGCCCGACCAGTTCGCGGTCGAAGTTGGTGCGCGCGCCGGTGTGCATCTTGTCCACGGCGACGGCCGACAGCAGGCTCTCGACGCTCGCGATCAGGGCGATGGTCAGTGCCGCGAGCACCACCTCACCCCACTCGCCGGAGGGCAGCTCGGGCAGGCCGATGGCGTCGAACAGCGAGCCGCTCAACACGATTCGCTCCGGATTACCGGGCAGCACCAGCGACAGCACGGTGCCGGCGACCACGGCGATCAGGGGGCCGGGCAGCACCTTCAGTTTGCCCGGCACGTACTTCCAGCTGAGCATGATGGCGATGACCACCAGGCCGACGACGAAGTCGTCGCCGTGCAGGTTGAGCAGCTGGTTCGGCAGTTCCTTCAGGTTCTCCCACGCGGAGCTCTGCGAGGTGCCGCCGAGCAGCACATGGAATTGCTGCAGCGCGATGGTGACACCGATACCGGCGAGCATGGCGTGCACCACGACCGGCGCGATGGCCAGCGCGGCGCGGGCAATGCGGCTGAGCCCGAACAGGATTTGCAGCACACCGGCCAGCGCGGTGATGAAACAGGCTGTCTTCCAGCCGAATTCGTTGATGGTGGTGGCGACCACCACGGTCAGGCCGGCCGCGGGCCCGCTGACCTGCAGCGGCGAACCGCCGAGCAGGCCGACCACGAGGCCGCCGACCACGGCGGCGATGAGTCCGGCGGCGATGGGCGCGCCGGAGGCGACCGCAATGCCGAGCGAGAGCGGCAGTGCGACGAGAAAGACGACAAGGGATGCAGGAAGATCATGACGCAGCAGGCTGTCGAGCCGGCCGTCGGTGCTGCCTGGCGGTGAACCGTCGGTTCTGCCTGGCGGTGAATCGGTGTCGCGAGACATTTCGCTCCTCAGCGAGCATGTACAGGGGGCATCGAATAAAGGCTGCGGACAGCTCTGGCCGCAGACTCACCGGACGAGCAGAGCCAAGAGTAAAGGTAAAGACTTAGCAAAGTCTGAGAAAGAAGGCCCCCAACGCACAAGGAGTGTGAACCCTCTCGGGCCCACACCCCTTCTTCCCCGGCCGTCACGCGGGTTGGGTCACCCGCCCGACGTCGTCGATCTCGGCGATCCCGTCCACGGTGACCTCCACCACGCGCGCGGTGGCGATATCGAAGAACAGGCCCGAGAGCACCACGCCGCGCTCCTGCACGCCGCGGCGAACCACCGGATGCGCGTACAGCGTTTCCAGCTGCACCGCCACATTCACCATGCCGAGCTGATCGACCGGACCGAACCCGGCGGCCGCCGCGGCCACCGCGACCGGATGCCCGAGCCGGAAGCGCTCGAGGCTGGGCCGGGCATGCGCGAGCCAGTCGTCGAGCTGGGACCCGGTGACCAGTTCGCTGTGCAGCGCGCCCATGGCGCCGCACCCGGAGTGCCCGCACACCACCACCGAGCGGACATCCAGCTTGTCGAGGGCGTAGATGAGCGCGGCCTCCATCGACGAGTCCTGGGCGTCACGCGGAATCAGGTTGCCCACATTGCGCACCGTGAACAGGTCACCCGGACCGCTGTTGGTGATCACGTTCGGCACGATGCGGGAGTCGGCACACGTGACGAAAAGCGAGTCCGGTTCCTGACCGTCGCGCAGCACTCCGAGGTGCGGGCGCACGACGTGCGCGTGGCTGCGGTGATAGGCGGCCACGCCGGCGACGATCGGGTCCACGTCGGTGGCGGTGCGCCGCCAGGGTCCGAGGACCTCGTTCAGCAGGTGCCGGGAGTGCCCGCGGGCGGGCGGCCCGTCGGCGACATCGGCCATGCGCACCGCGCCGACCTCCACGAATTCGACTGTGCCGCCTGCACTCCGGTGCTGGTCCACCCAGTCCTGCACCGCGTCGTAGGCGGCGTGGTCCATGAAGTCGACGGTCATCTCGACCACCACCTCGGCGCTGCCGGGCACCTTGGCGAGTTCGGCGGCGAGCTTGGGCAGCGCCAGGAAGGTGAAGCTGCCGTCGACGGTGACCCGCCAGCGCGGCGCGTCCACCTCCTCGGCCGCCACCGACACCCGCACCACCCGCCACAGCAGCAGGCCGAAGGCCAGTGCGAGCCCGACCAGCATGCCCAGCAACAGATTCCAGAACACCACCACGAAGGCGGTGGCGGCGTACACCACCAGGTCGCCGGTGCGCTGGGCGCGCCGGATGTGGGCGAGTTTGATCAGCTGAATGCCGACCACGATGAGCAGTCCGGCCAGCGCCGCCTTGGGAATCGAGCGCACCACGTCGACCAGCGCCACCGAGAAGAGCAGGATCCACAGCCCGTGCAGCATGGTCGAGGCCCTGGTGCGCGCTCCCGCTTTGACATTGGTGATGCTGCGCACGATGACCGCCGCCACCGGCAGGCCGCCGATCAGCCCGGAGACCATGTTGGCCGCGCCCTGGCCGAGCAGCTCGCGGTCCAGATCCGTTCGGCGCCTGGAGTTCTGGCGCATCCGGTCCACCGCCACGGCCGACAGCAGGGTCTCCACGCTGGCGATGAGCGCGATGGTCACCGCCATCAGCGCCACCGTGGCCCAGCTGCCGTGCGGCACCTGGGGCAGGTGCAGTTCCGCCGGCAGTGAGCCATTGAGCGTGATGCGCTCGACCCGCACCGGCAGCACGCGCGCCAGCAGGGTCGCGACCACCACCGCCACCAGTGGCGCCGGCACCCGGGTGGCCGGTGCGGGCAGCCGCCGCCAGCCGAGCAGGATGGCGATGACGACCAGTCCGATGCACAGGTCACCGGGGTGAACCGAGGCCAGCTGGCGCGGCAGCGCGACGATGGCGTCCCAGGACGAGGTCAGCGAATCGCCGCCCATGAGCACGTGCACCTGTTCGAGCGCGATGACGATGCCGATTCCGGCGAGCATGGCGTGCACCACCACCGGCGCGATGGCCAGCACCCCGCGTGCGATCCGGCTGAGCCCGAACAGAATCTGCAGGCCACCGGCCAGGATGGTGATGAAACAGGTAGCGGCCCAGCCGAATTGGGTGATGGATTCGGCGACCACCACGGTCAGCGAGGCGGTGGGCCCGCTCACCTGGAGGGTCGATCCGCCGAAGAGTCCGGCGACCACGCCGCCCACCACCGCGGCGATGAGTCCGGCGGCGACCGGCGCGCCCACGGCGACGGCGATGCCGATGGACAGCGGCAGGGAGACCAGGAAGACGACGAACGAGGCGGGTAGATCGTGGCGCACCAGGGCGGCGAAGCCGGGAAGCGACGTCCGTGGAGGCTGATCGGTGTCGGTGGACATATTTCTCCTTCGCCGGCACGGCAGGGCCGCCCGGTTCATCGGTCAACATGTACTGGCATCGAATCGAGAGGCAGCGGCGGGCGAGGCTGGAGAACCACGACGCTTGGCAGATCGCGGGTAATCGTAAAGACAGTGCAAAAGAAATGAAAAACGTTTGCGACAGTTGGGGCGAACCGCTATCAAACTGTGACACAGCTCACTGCACCGCGCACAAGGACTGCCGCTGTCCGAGATGTCACCGGATGTTCACCCGCCGCACCCTGCCGAGTCAGAGACGCTGCCTAATCTCTCGCGCCAGATTGCTGTGGAACCCGAAGTGAGACGGGGTCCTTCGGAAAGGGTTCCGCGGAATGTCGCTCCCCCGCCGCACTGTCATCGCGGCCGTCGCCGCCGCGCTCGCGACCACCGGTTGCGGCACGCACGCCGAACCGGCATCCGTTCCCGCCGTGACCAGTTCGTGGACCCCGCCGCCCGGGCTGTCCGGGCAGCTCACCCTGTACTCGGCGAATCCGCAGGACCTCACCGACGACCTGCTGGCCGGGTTCACCCGGGCGTCCGGGGTGAAGGTGAACGTCGTCAACGGCGAAACCGGCAAGATCACCGCCATCCTCGACAAGGAGGGCCCGCAGCCGCGGGCCGATGTGGTGTACCTGGCGTCCTGGACGCCCGCGGCGGAGTACGACCTGCAGGGCCGCACCCTGCCCTACACCCCGCGCGGCGCGGACCGGGTGCACGACGGATGGATCGGCAAGGATCACGGCTTCATCGGCCGGGACGGGTCGGCGCTCACCATGGTGGTCAACAGCAAGGCGAGCCCGCGCCTGCCCAACGACTGGGCCGATCTGGCCGCGCCCGAATTCCGCGGCCGGGTGATCATGCCGGACCCGCGCGAATCCGGCACTGCCCGGGACCTGCTGGCCGCCATGGTCAGCGCGTGGGGCAAGGACCGCACCTGGGCCATGTTCGACGCCCTCTTCGACAATGGCATGGTGGTGCGCGGCGGCAACGGCCCCGCCCTCGACCAGGTGGCCGCGGGCGGCTACGCCGTCGTCCTCGGCGGCGTCGACTACGCGGCCTACGACGCGGCCGCCAAAGGCGTTCCGCTGCGGGTCATCTCACCGTCCTCGGGCACCGTCATCACCCCGCGCCCGGTCTTCATCCTGAACACCACCCGCAACCCGGCGGCCGCGAAAGCCCTGGTGGACTACATGTTCACCCCCGAGGCCCAGCAGATCACCGCCGCGCACAAGATGATTCCCGCGCGCACCGACGTCCCGGTCGCACCCGGCACCCGCTCCTACGACGAGGTCAAGCAGCTGCCCTTCTCCTGGGATCAGGTGAAGGGCAACGGCACCGGCATCCTGACCGAATTCACCCAGCGCTACCTGAGCTGATCCGCCCCGGGTTCAGCCGCGGCCGTGCGCCCGCTCGTAGGCGGCCCGCGCGGCGGCGGCGCGATCGCGTTCGCGCTGGTCGGCCAGGGCCGGATCCAGGCCGTGCTTGGTGAGGCGGGCCCGGCGGAACACGTACATGAGCGCGGCCGTGAAGTAGATCAGCGGCAGGTACAGCAGCGCCATCATGGCCAGCCCGATCCACAGCGGGCCGGGAATGAGCAGGAACAGGCACAGCGGCGGGATGATCGGGATGAGGATGCGCAGCATGTAGCGCCGTGCCGCCCCCGGGCCGGTCAGATCGTCGATCACCCACTGCGACATGGCCGGCGGCAGCGTCCCGCCGCAGATGTAGCGCAGGCGCTGCAGCGGATTCGGGCTGGTCTGGTCGGGCACGGTCAGACTTCCTCGGCCAGGCGGAGTTTCAGGGCGGCGAGTTCGGCGCGCAGGGCATCGGGCAGGCGGTTGCCGCCGATGGTGGCGTACCACTCGTCGATCGATTCGAGCTCGCGCACCCATTCGCCGCGATCGACGGTCAGGGCGGCGTCGATCAGGCCGCGGTAGCCGTCGCCGAGTCCGTCGAGGTCGAGCGCGGCGGCGGTGGGCACGAAGCCGATCGGGGTGCGCTCGGCCGGAGCGGTGCCGTCCAGCCGTTCGAGCGCCCACTTCAGCACGCGCACATTGTCGCCGAAGCCGGGCCACAGGAACTTCCCGTCGGCGCTGCGCCGGAACCAGTTGACCTGGAAGACCTTCGGCAGCTGCGCGCCCGCGCGCTCCCCCATCGCCAGCCAGTGCGCGAAGTAGTCGCCCACGTGGTAGCCCAGGAACGGCAGCATGGCCATGGGATCGCGGCGCACCACGCCGACCTTGCCGGCCGCGGCGGCCGTGGTCTCCGACGACAGCACCGAGGCGGTGAACACCCCGTGTGCCCAGTCGAAGGATTCCGCGATGAGCGGGATGGTGGTGGCGCGCCGGCCGCCGAAGAAGATCGCCGAGATCGGCACGCCGCGCGGGTCGTTCCATTCGGGGGCCACCGACGGGCACTGCTCGATCGGGGTGCAGTAGCGCGAATTCGGGTGCGCGGCGGAGGTTTCCGAGCCGGGCGTCCAGTCCTTGCCGTGCCAGTCGAGGAGGTGGGCCGGGGCCTGGTCGGTCAGGCCCTCCCACCACACGTCGCCGTCGTCGGCGCGAGCGGTATTGGTGAAGATGGAATTGCCCGCGTCGATGGTGGCGATGGCGTTCGGATTGGTCCGCATGCTGGTTCCCGGTGCGACGCCGAAGAATCCGGCCTCCGGGTTCACCGCGTAGAGCCGCCCGTCGGCCCCGAACCGCATCCAGGCGATGTCGTCGCCGACGGTCTCGGCCTGCCACCCGGGCAGGGTGGGCTCGAGCATGGCGAGGTTGGTCTTGCCGCACGAGGACGGGAAGGCCGCGGCGATGTAGTGCGTCTTCCCTTGCGGCGAGGTCAGTTTCAGGATGAGCATGTGCTCGGCCAGCCAGCCCTCGTCGCGGCCGAGGACCGAGGCGATGCGCAGCGCGAAGCACTTCTTGCCCAGCAGCGCGTTGCCGCCGTAGCCGGAGCCGTAGCTCCAGATCGTGCGGGTCTCGGGGAAGTGCGCGATGTATTTGGTCTTGTCACACGGCCACGGCACATCGGGCTGCCCGGGGCCGAGCGGCGCGCCCACCGAGTGCAGGCACTGCACGTATTCCGTGTCGCCGGTGAGCTTTTCCCAGACCGGCGCGCCGGAGCGGGTCATGATCTGCATCGACACCGCGACGTAGGCCGAATCGGTGATCTCCACACCGTATTTCGGCTCGGCGGCATCCAGCGGGCCCATGCAGAAGGCGATCACGTACATGGTGCGCCCGGCCATCGCCCCGCGGTAGTGCTCGGTCATGACGGTGCGCATGTCGAGCGGATCCACCCAGTTGTTGGTCGGCCCGGCGTCGCTCTCACGCTCCGAGCAGATGAAGGTCCGGTCCTCCACCCGTGCCACGTCGCCGGGATCCGAGACGCACCAGAACGAGTTCGGCTTGGCCGACAGCGGGACGAAGGTCCCCTTGGCCACCAACTCGGCGGTGAGCCGATCCCATTCGTCGCGAGAGCCGTCGCAGTAGACGATGCGCTCGGGCATGGTCAACTCGGCGATCTCCGCGACCCAGGCCAGGATGCCGGGATGGTCGGTCGGCATGGTGGCGACGGCGGCGAGGGGACGTTCAAGCACGGCGAGCCTCTCTGACGGAAACAACTAGGTTTTTAGTTTAGAAAACACGCAAGCAGAAAGGCGGGCGGGGCCGCCGGACGGGTGCCGGGACACCCGCTAAGCGGGCTGTTCGAGCGCCTCGGCCTGGCCGGAGACCACGCCGGTGAGAATCGCGCGGGCCACCGCGAGCAGTTCGGCGACCTGCGGCGAGGTCAGCGCGTAGGTGACCGAGAGTCCCTCCCGGCGGGCGGTGACCAGACCGGCCCGCCGCAGAATGGACAGCTGCTGGGACAGATTCGCGGCCTCCACCCCGATTTCGGTGAGCATCTCCGAGACCGCGTGCTCCCGCTGACTGAGCAGTTCGAGCACTCGAATGCGCACGGGATGGCCCAGCGTTTTGAAGAAGTCCGCCTTCATCTGATAGAGCGGCCGTTGCATTCCTGGCACCTGCGAGCCATTCCTTCCACTGGCGGCGGATCATCCCTGCGCACGACCCACCCGGCAATTGCAGAGTTTAGCAACCAGGCCAATCAAGGCCCATGCGCCCCGGCGTGGCACGGGCGTGCGGCGGCCGCGCGTGTCAGCCAGGGATGAGCCGTTTTGCCGAGCGATGAGATTCCGCGTGCGTGGTACGTTCGGTCGTTCGCCGGACCGCCTACCAGAAAGACCAACCGTGCCCCTCGCCACCCTGAACGGCATCCGACTCAACTACGACGTCACCGGCAGCGGGCCGCTGGTCGTGCTGGTCATGGGCACCGGCAGCCCGGGCCGAGTGTGGCGCACGTATCAGGTTCCGGCACTGGTGAAGTCGGGCTTCCGGGTCGCCACCTTCGACAATCGCGGCATCGCGCCCTCGGAGGAGAGCGCGCACGGCATGCGCATCGAGGATCTGGTCGCCGACACCGCGGCCCTCATCGAACACCTCGGCGGCCCAGCACATGTGGTGGGCACGTCCCTGGGTGCGCGCGTGACGCAGGAGCTCGCGCTGGCGCGGCCGGAGCTGGTGCGCAGGGCGGTCATGCTGGCCACCACCGGACGGGCGCATCCGCTGGCGAGCATGTTGAGCCGCGGCGAGCGGGCCCTGCAGGAGCAGGGCGTGAAACTGCCGCCGGAGTACGCGGCGGCCATCAAGGCGATGCTGAACCTCTCCCCGCACACGCTCGAGGCCGACGACCAGGCCCAGCAGTGGCTCGACATCTTCGAGTACTCGGCGAGCGCGACGGAGCCCGCGCCAGGGGTGCTGGCCCAGCTGCGCATGGACCGCTCGGGCAATCGGCTCCCCGACTACGCCCGGATCACCATTCCCAGCCTGGTCGTCGGATTCGCCGACGATCGCATGCTGCCACCGGTTTTCGGCCGGGAGGTGGCCGCGGCGATTCCGGGCGCGCGCTTCGTCGAGATCGAGAAGTGCGGCCACTACGGGTATCTGGAACGCCCCGAGGAGGTCAACCGCACCATCATCGACTTCCTCACCGACGGGCATGCCTGAGCCCCAGCAGATTCCGGCCTCACCCCGGAGAGAAGGCACCGGACAGCGCTAGGGCGCACCGAGTTCGGCGGCAATCGCGCCGGCCAGCAGGGTGCGGGCCCGGTCGAGGGTGAGCGAGCCGCTGTGCCAGCGCTCGCTCAGACCCTCGACCAGGGCGGTGAGCCGTTCCGCGACGGCCGCGGCGTCGAGATCCAGTGGGATGGAACCGGTTTCCTGACCGTGCAGGATGAGCGTCTCCACATCGGAGTTCCAGGATTCGGTGCTGGCCCGGAGCGGTTCGCGCAGTGTGGGATCGAAGGCCGCGCTGGCGCGCAGTTCACCCCAGGCGACGCTGTTCTCGCGGACCTCGTCGGTGTCCTGCAGTTCCAGCAGCAGCATGCGCTCGACCTGCGCGCGCGGGTCCACGAGGTCGGCGAAGGCCTGGTCGGTGTAGGACTCCGCCCGGTGATTGATGTGCTCGAGAGCCGCGCGCAGGATGCCGGCGCGGTCCTTGAAGTGGTAGTAGATCAGCGCGGTGGACACGCCCGCGGCGGCGGCCAGTTTCTCGACCCGTAGTCCGCGGACTCCGTCCTGCGCGATGACGCGAACGGCGGCTTCCAGGATCTGGGTCTGACGGTCCGACACGATTCCTCACTCTAGAACGATTGCGCGGCCGGTCCGGAACGGGCGGCGCGTCGAACCGGCCGCGCCCCGGCGAATTACAGGCTTCACCGAGGGCTCGGATGCCTCAGTCGACGGGTTCCTGCTGGGTGGTGCAGTGGATGCCGCCGCCACCGGCCGCGATGGCGTCGATATTGATCTGCACCACGGTCCGATCCGGGAACAGGCGCTGCAGCGTGGACCGCGCCGCCGAATCGGCCTCGGAGTCACCGAATTCGGGGGCGATGACGCCGCCGTTGCAGACATAGAAGTTGATGTACCCCGCGGCGAAGTCGTCGCCCGCGCCCCGGTAGCGCAATTCCGAAGGCGCTTCGAGGGTTTCGATCTCGAGCGGACGGCCCTGCGCGTCGGTGGCATTGTGCAGGATGTCGAGGTGACGGCGGGTCACGTCGTAGTCGAAGGACTCCTCGTTGTTGTCGAGTCCCGCGACCACGACGCCGGGGCGGGCGAAGCGGGCATAGAAATCGGTGTGGCCGTCGGTGATGTCGTGCCCGGCGATGCCCGGCAACCAGATCACCTTCTCGAGGCCGAGCAAACGGTGGAGCTCGGCCTCGACGTCGGGCTTCTTCCAGCCCGGATTCCGATTGTTGTTCAGCACACAGGATTCGGTGATGAGCGCGGTGCCCTCGCCGTCGACCTCGAGGCCGCCGCCCTCGAGCACCAGATCGGTGTGCACGGTCTCCACCCCGGCGCGGCCGTCGACCACGGTGGCGACCTTGGCGTCGCGGCGGTGCTGCTGTTTGCCGCCCCAGCCGTTGAAGTTGAAATCGACGCCGGCCTTGGTGCCGTTGCCCCGCACGAACACCGGGCCGGTGTCGCGCATCCAGAGGTCGTCGAGGTCGGCGACGATGAGCTCGACATTCGCGCCGCCCAGCAGGTTTCGCGCCATGTCGAGCTCGTCCTGGCGCACCAGCATGGACACCGGTTCGAAGCGGGCGATGGCGGCGGCGATGGTGGCCAGGTTCTGGCGGACCTGCGGCAGCAGCTGCCTACCCCAGATGGCTTCGCTCGCGCCGAAGGCCATCCAGGTGCGCTTGTGGGGCGCGCCCTCGTCGGGCATCACCCAGGAGCGGCCGTCGCTGGGCGTGGAGGACGAGGTGTCGCCGCTGAACCACGACGAGATCGGCCCGTCGCAGCCCGCGAGCAGCAGCCCGCCCATGGTCAAAATCCCGGATCGCATGAACCGGCGTCGTTGCATCTCGCAGTCTCCTTGTGTGAGGGGCACGGCGCGGCGTTTCCCTCTCCGGCGCGCTGAATCCGCTGAACCCGCTGGTAGAACGGCCGTCCGCACACGACGACCCCGAGCCGGGCACCAAGGACTGTATTCCTGACTGAATTTTCAGTCAAGGAACGCGACGTAGGTCACCCGGCACGGGCGCGCCCGGCGCGCGGGCACGGGATCGGCAGGGCCGTTTGACGAGAGCTGTATATCTTTGCGACGCCGCCATCTTCGCAACCGAACCCGCCCTAGGGTGGCCCTGACGATGATCGACGACAGGAAGGAAGCAGGTAGTGGCGGGCAAGGGCGCGGGCTGGCTGGAACCGATCGAGGAGTCCACGCAACGGTTCCTCACGACGGTCGAGACGCTCACCGACGACCGGATCGGCGGCGCCTCGCTGATCCCGCCGTGGACGCGGGGCCATGTCATCGCGCACGTCTGCCGGGCCGGGGACAGCCTGGTGCGCCTGCTCACCTGGGCGCGCACCGGCGTGGAGACCCCGCAGTACGCGAGCATGGCGGCGCGGGCCGCCGAGATCGAGGCGGGCGCCGCGCGACCGGTGGCCGAACAGCTGGCCGATGTGGCCGCCGGCGCGCGGCGATTCGCCGACGCGGTGCGACTGCTGCCGGCCGAGGCGTGGGAGCGGACCGTCCGGCCGCGCACCGGGGAACTGCGGACGCCGGAGGCGCTGGTGCCGATGCGGTTGCGGGAATTGGAGATTCACCACGCCGACCTGAATGCCGGATATTCGTTCTCCGACATTCCCGAATCCGCGGCGCGCTGGATTCTCGACGACATCGCCGACGCGCTCTCCGCCCGGACACCCGACGGCCCGGCCCTGCGACTGCGAGCCACCGACAGCGACTTCCGCCGGGAGCTGCAGGGGGACGGGCACGCGTCGCCGATCGGCATCACGGGTACGCAGGCCGACCTGCTCGGGTGGCTCAGCGGCCGGATCCCGGCCACCGCCACCGGCCTCACCGCCGCGGGCGCCGACACGGTGCCGCCGGCCCCGGCCTGGATCTGACCACCCCGAATTCGGTCATCCCGCTCCCGCCCGGCCCCGGCGCCAGTCAGACTCGAAAACTATGACCGCCCTTCGCATCACCGCTACGCTGGCCGCCGTCCTCGTGATCGCCGGCGCCGGGGCTGTCGCGACAGGTCCGGCCGCGGCGCCCGCACGGGCGTACGGACCGGCGTCGTGCGTTCCGGGGGATCCCACCCAGCCCACCTCCGAGCTGTTCGCCACCACCAACACCGCCACCATCACCGACCCGGCCGATCCCCGGCTGAGCGACCGGTTGTCGCAGTTCGAGCTGGAGGTGGACGCGACCGCGCTCACCGAACTGGCGCTGCCCGTCGGATCGGAACTGCTGGACGGGGTGTTCTGGTCCCCGGACACCGGGGCGGCCACCTACGAGCGGTCCCGCCAATTCCAGCTGGCCTGTACCGATTTCAAGAATCTGTGCTGGGTCGCCGACGACCTGCGGGTGCGCTACAACCAGGAATCGGTGCTGACCTTCGAGTACCTGCCCGCCGACGATGTCCGCGCCGATGGCTTCACCGTCACCGTCCCGGGCATCGACCGCACCCGCTTCCACGATGCCCTGGTCGCGGATCCGCAGGTGCGTGACCGGCTCGGTGGCGGATCGGTCACCGAATCGGGCGAGCTGGTGCTGGTGGCCGACCGTGCCGACCAGGATCTGGTGCGGAATCTCGTGACCGGACTCGGCGGCGCCTGGAACGACGGCCAACTGCGTTACGGCGATCGCGAATTCGTGCACGGCACCGGTACCGCCGCTCTGGCGTGCCAGCTGTGATCGCCTGAGGGCATCGCTGTCATCTGCATGGTCCCATGGTGAGACCAGTATCCTCGGGGAATGAAGCGTACGTCGTTCGCGCGGTGGCCCTGCTCGGTCGCCCGGACCATGGATCTGCTCGGGGACTGGTGGACGCCGCTGGTGCTGCGTGAAGCCTTCTACGGGGTGCGGCGATTCGACGAGTTCCAGCAGGAATTGGGAATCGCCCGCAATACGCTCAGCGATCGGCTCAAGCGGCTGGTCGAGGAGGGGCTGCTCGAAAAGCGGCCGTACCACACCGAACCCACCTGGTACGAGTACGTGCTGACCGAGAAGGGCCGCGACTTCTGGGATGTGCTGCTGGTGATGTCGCGGTGGGGTGACCGCTGGCTGGCCGACGCGGACGGGCCGCCGGTGATCCTGAACCACACGGCGTGCGGGCACGACACCCGGCTCAAGGTGGTGTGCGAGCACTGCGATCAACCGGTGCCGATCGAGGAGTCGCGGCTGCGCATGGGGCCCGGCTATCCCGAGCGGCTGCGCGAGCGGCCCGATATCCAGGCGCGGTTCGCGCGGCAGGAGACCAAGTAGCTTTCCCGGATTCCGGGTGACATCCCGGAATCATGCGTTGACCTGCATCGTCTATCTATGCAACCATCGAGTCAGTAGCAGCTTTCACAGCGAGGTGACGCATGGAGTGGACCGGCGCGAAGTATGCCGATGGACCGACGGCGCAGGCCGAGATCTGGATCGACGCGACGCCCGAGGCGGTGTGGGCGCTCGTCTCGGATATCGGGCTGATGCCGGAGATGAGCGCGGAACTGCAATCGGCGCACTGGGTGCGGCCGGACACCCCGCCCGGCGTGGGCAGCACCTTCGTGGGCACCAGCCGGCACGAGGCGCTGGGCGAATGGTCGACGACTTCCCATGTCGTGCAATGGGATCCGCCGCACGTCTTCGCCTGGGCGGTCAGTGATCCCGAGTACCCCTCGGCCACCTGGCGTTTCACCGTCGAGTCCGCGGACGGCGGCACGACTCTGCGGCAGTGGGTCCGCATGGGCCCCGGCCGCTCCGGGCTGAGCATCGCCATCGAGGCCATGCCCGAGAAGGAGGAGAAGATCGTGTTCGTGCGCATGCGGGAATTCGAGGCCGCCATGCAGGCCGTGGTCGCCGACATCAAGCGCCGCGCCGAGGAGGGGACCCGCTGATGCGCACCGCCACCACCGTCGAACTCTCCCGCGATTCCCAGCAGGTCATCGACTTCGTTCGTGAGGCCGAGACCATGGGCCTGGACATCTGCTGGGTCGCCGAGGCCTGGGGCTCCGACGCCCCGTCCGTGCTCGGGTACCTCGCCGCCCGCACCGATCGAATCCTGCTGGGCTCCGGCATCATCCAGGTCGGCACCCGGTCACCGGTGGCCATCGCCCAGGCCGCGCTCACCCTGGCCGAACTCTCCCAGGGCCGCTTCCTGCTCGGCCTGGGCTCCTCCGGCCCGCAGGTCATGGAAGGGCTGCACGGCGTCCCGTTCGCCCGCGCCCTCACCCGCATGCGCGAGACCATCGACGTCATCAAGCAGGCCACGGCCGGCGAGAAGATCTCCTACCAGGGCGACACGATCCGAATCCCCTTGGACGGCAACAGCAAACCGATGCGGCTGTCGATTCCCGCCAACACCGGCATCCCGATCTACATCGCCAGCATGTCGCCCAGGATGCTCGAGCTCACCGGCCGGGTGGCCGACGGCTGGCTGGGCACCAGTTTCGTCCCCGAGGGCTCCCGCGCCTACTTCGACCACCTCGACGCCGGCCTCGCCGCGGCCGGCCGCACCCGCGCCGACATCGATGTCTGCCAGGGCGCGGAGGTCGCATTCTTCGACGACGAGGAAGCCGTCACCCGCCACGTCGCCGGCCGAAAACTGGAGCTGGCCTTCAGCATCGGCGGCATGGGCAGCGAGAAGACCAACTTCTACAACGCCGCCTACGCCCGCCAGGGCTGGTCCGACGTCACCGGCGAGATCCGGCAACGCTGGCAGGCCGGCGACCGCGCGGGAGCAACCGCGCTGGTCACCGACGACATGATCCTCGCCACCACCTTGATCGGCACCCCGGACATGGTGCGACGCCGGCTCCGGACGTGGAGCGACGTCGGCGTCGACACCGTCCGCCTCTACCCCGCGGGCGACACCCTCGACACCAAGCTGTCCAACCTCGCCCAGGCCCTGGACCTCATCGCCGACCTCGACCACACCCCGATCAGCTCGCCGTCGCCCGCCGACTGACCTCGGCCGCCCGGCCCGGTTTCGGCCAGGGCACAGTCCTTTCCGCGATCGCCGCAGCGAGCGGGCTGTCGCGGACCGGACAGCATAATCTCGATTCATGGTGCCGGGGACGAATGGGGCGGGATTGCCGCCGAGTCTGGTGGAGGTGGCGACCCGGCAGGTGCGGGCCGAGGTGCTCAGCGGGGTGTTCGAACCCGGAGAGCGAATCGGCGAGGAGGCGCTGTGCGCGCGGCTGGGGACCAGTCGCGCGCCGGTGCGGGAGGCGTTGCGGCTGCTGGCGCAGGAGGGGCTGATCGAGCATGTGCCGCGCCGGGGGTTCCGGGTCGCGGTGTGGTCGGCGACCGACATCCTGCAGCTGTTCGAGTTGCGGCGGGTGCTGGAGCGGCACGCCATCGAGAAGGCTTTCCCGCTTGCGGCAGAGGGTGATCCGCTACGCGAGGTGCGGGCGGCGCTCGAGGAGATGCGCGCGGCCGACGCCGCCGGGGACCTGGTCGAGCGCGACAATGCCCATCGGCGCTTCCATGTAGCCATCGTGGCGCTGGCGGGCAACCGGCAACTGGATCTGGCGTATGAGCCGATCCTGCTGAAACTCCAGCTGCCGATGGCCCGCAACCTGCGCACCGAGGCGCGGATCGCGCAGCGCCGCAATGGCATTCGACGCCACGCCGAACTGCTGGCCGCCCTGGAGTCGGGCGACGCCGCCGTCGCCTGCGACGCGCTGGTGCGGCACGGCGAGCTGGCCTATCTGGACCTGGATATCCGCTAACACAGCGGATACATTGCGGGACCGCCGATTTCACACATTCTGTCGACAATCGACAGATGAGCACCACCGGTCCCACGGTCGTGGAGATTCTGGCCTCACACGAAAGCGGCAGCGGCTCGCCGACGCACACCGCCGCGCGGGTCGCCGACGCCATCGCCGCTCGCGGCGCGGACGGCACCTGGATCACCCCGGTGCCGCGTGAGCAGCTGCTGGCCGCCGCCGCCGAGATCGAACGCCGCCCGGGGGCGCGCACCCTGCCGCTGTACGGGGTGCCGTTCGGAGTGAAGGACTCCATCGACGTGGCGGGGTGGCCCACCACCCTCGCCTGTCCCGATTTCGCCTACACGGCCACCGAGACCGCCCCCGCGGTCCAGCGCCTGCTGGACGCGGGCGCGCTGTTCGTCGGCAAGACCAACCTGGACCAGTTCGCGACCGGGCTCAACGGCACCCGCACGCCCTACCCCATTCCGCGCAGCGTCTACGGCGGCGAATTGATCTGCGGCGGCTCCAGTTCCGGGTCGGCACGCGCGGTAGCGCTGGGCGAGGTGCCGTTCTGCGTGGCCACCGATACGGCCGGATCGGGCCGGGTGCCGGCCGCGCTCAACGGGATCCTCGGCTGGAAGCCCTCGCGCGGGCTGATCAGCACGGTGGGCCTGGTGCCGGCCTGCCGATCGCTGGACTGCCTGTCCCTGATGGCGACCACGGTGGAGGATCTGGACCGGGTCTTCGAGGTGATCGCGGGCGTGGATTCGGACGATCCGTGGAGCCGGGAGCGCGGGCCGCGTTTCGGCGGCGGGCGGGTGCGGGTCGGCCTGCCCGACGCGGCCGAACTGGAATTCTTCGGCGACGAGGTCTTCCGGGCCGCCCATCTGGGCGTGCGAGATCGGCTGGGACGGCACGGATTCGACTGTGTACCCACCACGCTGGAACCCTTCCTGGCCGCGGGCGAACTGCTGTACCAGGGTCCGTGGGTGGCCGAGCGGCTGGTGGAGTTCGAGACCTTCCTGGCCGCGCAGCCCGGCTCGATCCTGCCGGTGATCCGCGAGATCCTCACCGGCGGATTCCGATTCACCGCGGTCGACGTGTTCCGCGCACAGCAGCGCCTGCAGGAATTGCGGGCCGCGGTCGCGCGAATGTGGGCAGCATTCGACGTGGTCGTGGTGCCCACCATCGGCACCACCTTCACCGTGGCGCAGGTACAGGCCGATCCCATCGCCACCAACACCGTGCTGGGCCACTACACGCATTTCGGGAATCTGCTGGATCTGACCGCGATTTCGGTGCCGGTGGGCAGCACCGCGGATGGCCGCCCGCTGGCGGTCATGGTCTTCGGACCGGCCCTGGCCGACGACACCGTGCTCGCGGCGGCCGCCCGCATCCTCGACGAGCCGCGCCCGGCCGTGGCGCATTCGGAATTCCGTCTCGCACAGAAAGAACGACAATGACGGCACTTCACCACATTCCGGCGCAACCTGCGGATTTCACCTTCGACCCGAACACCCTGGCGTTGCTCGTCATCGACATGCAGCGCGATTTCCTGCTACCCGGCGGTTTCGGCGAGAGCCTCGGCAACGACGTGGCGCTGCTGCGCACTGTCATCGAGCCGCTGGCGGCGCTGCTGGCCGCCGCCCGTGCCGCCGGGCTCCCCGTCATCCACACCCGCGAAGGCCATCTGCCCGACCTGTCGGACTGCCCACCGGCGAAGCTGGCGCGGGGCAACCCCGCCCAGCGCATCGGGGACCCGGGCCGGTTCGGGCGCATCCTGATCCGCGGCGAATACGGCCACGACATCATCGACGAACTCGCGCCCCGCGACGACGAGGTGGTGATCGACAAGCCCGGCAAGGGCGCGTTCTACGCCACCGAGCTGGCGGATGTGCTGGCCCGCACGGGAATTCGCTCACTGCTGGTCACCGGCGTCACCACCGAGGTCTGTGTGCACACCACGGTGCGCGAGGCCAATGACCGCGGCTACGAATGCCTGATCGTCTCCGATTGCGTCGGTTCGTATTTCCCGGAATTCCAGCGCGCCGGCCTGGCCATGATCGCCGCGCAGGGCGGCATCTTCGGCTGGGTCGCCGATTCGGCGGCCGTCCTCGGCGCGCTCACCTCCGCCGTCTCCCCCGCCCCGGCCCAGTGAACAGGAACTCCCATGTCCGTCGATACCGAGCTGCCCGGTGAAACCGGTTCGGCCGCACCGCTGTCGCTGCCGTGGTGGACCCGCGGCGACACCAATGCCTTCTTCGGCCTGTCGTTCAATATCCTGGTCAATGTCCTGACCCTCACCACCCTGTCGGTCGCGGTGGTGAAGATCCCGAGCGCCGATGTGCTGGGGACCGTGCTGCCGGCCCTGGGCGTCGCGCTGGTGCTGGGCAACCTCTATTACATGATGCTGGCGCGGCGGCTGGCCCGCCGGGAGGGCCGCGCCACGGTCACGGCGCTACCCTACGGGCCCAGCGTGCCGCACATGTTCATCGTCGTGTTCGTGGTCATGCTGCCGATCTACCTGAAGACCGGCGACCCGATGAAGGCGTGGTCGGCGGGCTTGGCCTGGGCGTTCATGATCGGCGTGATCGTCATGATCGGCGCGTTCGTCGGGCCCTTCATCCGCCGCATCACACCGCGCGCGGCCATGCTGGGCACCCTGGCCGGCATCTCCATCACCTTCATCGCCATGCGGCCCGCCGCGCAGATGTGGGAGGCCGCCTGGATCGGATTGCCGGTGCTGGCCATCATTCTCATCGGCTTCTTCACCGATGTGCGGCTGCCGGGCAATGTTCCGGTCGGGCTGGTGGCGCTGCTGACGGGCACGGCCATCGGCTGGATCGGCGGCTACATGTCGGTGCCGGATGTGTCGAAGGCCGCCCACGATATCGCGCTCGGACTGCCGGACCTACGGCTGCACCTGCTCTTCGACGGGCTCGCGCATCTGGCGCCGCTGCTGGCCACCGCGATTCCGCTGGGCGTCTACAACTTCACCGAGGCCATGAGCAATGTGGAGAGCGCCGCGGCGGCGGGCGACAACTACAACCTGCGCAGCGTGCTGCTGGCCGACGGGTTCGGCGCGATCATCGGATCCGGATTCGGGTCGCCGTTCCCACCAGCCGTGTACATCGGCCACCCCGGTTGGAAGGACGCCGGCGGGCGCACCGGGTACTCGCTGGCCAGTGGCGCGATCATCGGATTGATGTGTCTGCTGGGGCTTTTCGGAGTGCTCGCCACGCTGCTGCCCATTCCGGCGATCGTGCCGATCCTGTTGTACATCGGTCTGCTGATCGGGGCGCAGGCGTTCCAAGCGGTGCCGCGCCCGCATGCGGTGGCGGTGGTGGCCGCGCTGCTGCCGAACCTGGCGGAGTGGGGCGTCGGCCAGATCGACAATGCGCTCAGCGCGGCGGGCACCACCGCGGACAAGGTCGGCATGGGTGCGCTGGGGCAGGCCGGGGTGGTCTACGACGGGCTGAAGACGCTCGGCGAGGGCGCGGTGCTGGCCGGACTGGTACTCGGCGCCATGGTCACCTTCGTCCTCGACAAACGGTTCCGGGCAGCGGCTCTCGCCTGCGCGGCCGGTGCGGTGCTCAGCTTCGTCGGGTTGATCCACGCACCCGAGGTCGGCTGGGCCGCCGCCCCGAAGGTTGCCCTCGGCTATCTGTTCTTCGGCCTGGTGTGCCTGGCCTGCTCCATGCTGCGCACGACCCCGGATACTGCTGCGGCCGAAGCGATCTCGGACTAGGTCCAGCAAGCGGACATCGGTCACGCCTGGTGCAGCGATCTCGGACTAGGTCTGGCGGACGGGGGCGTAGGTGTCGGCGTCGAGGGCGAAGGTCCAGGCGACGCCCTCCTTGGCGGTGCGGGTGGCGGGTGGGACGCGTAGCCAGTAGGTGCGATGGGTGCCGTCGGGTTCGGGGGTGGAGTTGACCACCTCGACCATGACGACGTCCTCGTCGTCTTGGAGTTGGATGCGCCAGAGGATGCCGGTCTCGTCGCGGTGGACCGGCTCGGCGCCGGATTCGGCGAGATAGCGGTCGTAGCCGAAGAATTCGAGCATGACCCGGCGGAGTTCGGCGTTCTCCTCGGTGCGGATGCGGGCGGCGTTGAGAGTGGTCAGATCGTCGAAAAGGGAAGCGGGGACCGGCATTCCGCGCCACGCGTGCAGGGCGAAACCGTCGGGGTAGACCAGGGCGGGGCCGTCCTGGGCGTGCAGGCGGCCAGCCTCGTCGCGTTCCAGGCGGTCGGGGCGCTCGCAGAAGACGATGACGTGCTCGAACGGCCACCACCAGCCCGCGGCGCGGGCGACACCCGCCAGGCCGGCCAGGCGTTCGCTGTCGGGGAAGGCGGACAGCCAGGCGGCGTCGTGCTGGCCGAGGACGGCATCGAGGAAGATGGCCTGGATGTCGCGCTCGGCCTCGGCGCGGGCCTTCCGGTCGGCGGGATCGGCGGCGACGGCGGCGTCCACGACGCCGAGGCGGATGCGGTCGGTGAGGGTGCGGGTGGCGTCCCACAGGCGAGCGCCGGTCGCGTTCCACAGTTCCGACCAGCCGGCAGGGCCGAGCTGGTCGTGCACACGGCCGCGTTCAGCCGCCCAGGGCCGGGTACGCACCTCGTCGCGGACGCTGCGGCCCGGGTCGTCCAGTGCGCGGATGGCGGCGACGGCCGCCAAAGGTGAAGCCACCCACAGATACCGGGTCGGGGCGGCCAGACCGGCACTGGCATAGGCACGCCGGGCGGCCTCCTCGGCGGCGGCGCGATCGGCGGGTCCGGTGGCGGCCGCGACCGCGCGCCACTCGTCCAGACGCTGCATGTGAAATCCCTTGGTTATCAGGCGGATCGGCACCAGGCGAACTGATTCGGTCAGCGGCCGGGCGAGTCCGGTCGGCACCGGGCTGGTCGGCGACCGCGCAGGTTCAGTCGGCGACGATGCGGACTGCACCGGGGAAGTACTCCCGCTGGCGGATGACGCGGAACCAGCCCTTGGGCAGGGGAATCGGCGCGTGTTCCTCGTGCACCACGCGCCCACCCTCGGGCAGGTGCATCAGTAGCTGGGCGCCGGAGCGCAGTAGCTGCCCGGGTGCGGCCACCGCGTGCGCATGCCCGGTCACCTCCCCGAGCGCGAGCACCATGCGCCCGCGCGCATCCCGCGGTTCGGGCGGCGTCTCGGTCGCGTGCGCCGGCAGCTCCGACTCGGCGATCCGCATGATCAGCACATCTCCTTGACGGAACATGAGGTCCTCCCCGTGAGCACCGGCGCCCCGTGCGTCCGGCTCACTCGAAACTAGCGATGGGGTACGACAATTCGCGGCCACGGTCGAATGCCCCACGCCATCGCTCCATCGCTGTCGCCGAGTGGGTCGGCGTGCCGGGGCGCTCGGCAGCGCCCCGCGCCGGTGACCTGTCGGGTGCTCTTGGTAGAACTGGCGGGCACGGACAGATCACAGCCCTGGCGTACGGAGCCCGTCATATGACCATTTCCACCCATCTGCAGGAATTCCACGGCCTTCCCATTGTCGAGTTCTCCGGGGACGCGGCGGAAGTCGCGCCGCCCGCGGCGGACGCGGCCGCATGGCGAATCGCCGTCGATCCATACGGCGACTCCCCGGAGGAGTGGCCGGCGGCCTTCGCGCGTTTCCTCGCGGCGGTGGACACCACCCGGGTGCGGGCGCTGGTGATCGGGCAGTGGGGTGAGGTCTACGACCACAACTCCGATCTGGTGATCGACGAGCTCATCCGGGTGCGGGAACGGTTCCCGGCGCTGCGCGCGGTCTTCCTCGGCGAGATCACCTACGAGGAGGCGGAGATCTCCTGGATCCAGCAGTCGGATGTCACGCCGCTGCTGGCCAATTTCCCGGCGCTGGAGGAACTTCGGATCCGCGGCGGCGAGCACCTGGCGTTCCCGCCGACCCAGCACGCGGCGCTTCGCACGCTGGTCGTGGAGACCGGCGGCCTGGGCGGGGATGTAGTGCGCGGGATCGGCGCGAGTTCGCTGCCCGCGCTCGAGCTCCTCGAATTGTGGCTGGGCGTATCCAATTACGGCGGTGACGCCACCGTCGCCGATCTCGCCCCGCTGCTGTCCGGGGACCGGTTGCCGAAGCTGACCTCACTGGGTCTGCGCAACAGCGAGATTCAGGACGAGGTCGCCGCCGCGGTGGCCGGAGCGCCCGTGGTGGCGCGCCTGCAGACCCTCGACCTGTCCCTGGGCACGCTCGGCGACGAGGGTGCGACGGCGCTGCTGCACGGACAGCCGCTCACCCATCTGCACACCCTCGATCTGCACCACCACTTCATCAGTGCCTCCCTGCGGGCGCGGCTGACCGCGGCGCTGCCGGGTGTCACGGTGGATCTGTCGGAGGCCGAGGTCGAGAACGACGAAGAGAATCCGGCCGATCGCCGCTACACGGCCGTGGCGGAATGACCGGTGCGGGGGCGACGCGCCTTGCCGTGGTGGGCAATCCGGGCAACCGGCGCGTGACCATGTTCCAGGACGCGGTGCGGCGCGCCGGGATGGCCGAGGCGCGGGTGGTGCCGTGGCTGGATGTGCTGTGCGGGCGTGCGGAATTCGGGGCGGGCGAGCTGGTGCGGCTGGACTCGCCGGGTGAGGATCCCGAGGTCGAGCGGCGGCTGCGGGATGTCGAGGATGCGACGCGGGTCGAGGGCACGGCCGTCTGGTACGAACGATTCGTCGCGGCCGCGCGGACGGCCGGTGCGCGGGTGCACGCCGCCGGCGCACGGCTGCTCGACGACCCGGACGCGCTGGCCGTGCTCTTCGACAAACGCCGCTGCCATGCCGTACTGCGGGAAGCCGGTGTCCCCGTACCGTTCTCACCGACCTCGGGGACGGGGACGCGGGTGCGCGGCTGGGACGATGTCCGGGAACTCATGACCGCGCACCGGCTGCCGCGAGTATTCGTCAAGCTCGCGCACGGCTCGTCGGCCTCGGGGGTGCTGGCCGTCGAGACCGCCGGTCGCGGCCGGGTCCAGGCGACCACCTCGGTGCAGCGCGATCCGGATGGGCGGCTGTTCAATTCGCTGCGGGTCCGCCGGTACACCAGCGAATCCGAGGTCGCGGCCATTGTCGACGCCCTGGCGCCGGACGGTCTGCACATCGAACGCTGGCTGCCGAAGGCGTCCCAGCACGGCCGCAGCGCGGACCTGCGCGTGGTGGTCGTGGGCGGGCGCGCCACCCACGCGGTGGTGCGCACCAGCGGCTCCCCCATGACCAATCTCCATTTGGGCGGCGCGCGCGGCGATCTGGCCGCGGCCCGCGCGGCCATCACCGCTGCGGGCGGCAGCTGGGCCGGCGCCCTGGCCATCTGCGAGCGCGCCGCCGCCTGCTTCCCCGGATTCTCCCGGGTGGGCGTCGATCTGCTGCCCGCCACCGGCTGGCGGCGCTTCGCGGTGGGTGAGGTCAATGCCTTCGGCGACCTGCTGCCCCGGCTGCGTGGCCTCGACGGGAGCGGGGCGGAGCGGGCGGACACCTATGACGCGCAGGTGGCCGCGATCCTGCGCCGGATCGGAAGCGAGCAGCATGTCATCGTCTGACCACCCGAGCGTGGAAACCCCTGCGCCGGACCCGGATATGAACGAGGTGATCGGCCGCGACGACCTGCTGCTGGTCACCCTCGACACGCTGCGGTTCGATGTGGCGGTCGAACTGGCCGCCGCCGGACGACTGCCGAATCTGGCCCGGCATCTACCGGGCGGCCGCTGGGAGAAGCGGCATGCGCCGGGCAGTTTCACCTATGCCTCGCATCAGGCCATCTTCGCCGGATTCCTGCCCACGCCGGCGACGCCGGGCCCGCATCCGCGGCTGTTCGCCGCGCGATTCGAGGGCAGCGAGACCACGGCCGGGCGCACCTTCGTCTACGACACACCGGATTTCGTGTCGGCGCTGGCCGGGCGCGGATATCACACGGTGTGCATCGGCGGTGTCGGGTTCTTCAACAAGCGCGGGCCGATGGGTTCGGTACTGCCCGGGCTGTTCGAGGAGAGCCACTGGGACAGCGACTTCTCGGTGGCCTCGCCGACCTCCTTCGAAGCGCAGGTCGCCCGCGCCGAGGAGGTGATCGCGGCACTGCCCGCGGAGCGGCAGCTGTTCCTGTTCGTGAATGTGTCGGCGCTGCACCAGCCCAACTGGTTCCATCTCCCGGGCGCGACGCGGGAGGCGGGCGACTCGCGTGAGACCCACGCCGCCGCACTGGAATACGTGGACCGGCACATCGGCCGCCTGTTCGCCGCGGCCGCCGGCCGCCGCCGCTGCTTCGCCATCGTGTGCTCCGATCACGGAACCGCCTACGGGGACGGCGGTTTCACCGGGCATCGGCTCGGCCACGAGGCGGTGTGGACGGTGCCCTACGCTCAGTTCTTCCTGGAGAGATCCGCATGACCACGATTGCCACCCGGCCGCGGCCGTATCAGAGCTACGTCTACGGCTATCCGCACAAGACGGCGTACCGGCCGCTCGATGCGGATCGTCCGCTGCTGAGCGAGCTGTGGGCGGCGGAACCGAAGGACGCGCTGTCGCTGTACGCGCACATTCCGTTCTGCGAATACCGGTGTGGCTTCTGCAATCTGTTCACCCGGGTGGGCGCGCCGGAGGAGCTCACCACGCGGTATCTCGACGCGCTGGAGCGGCAGGCCCGGGCGGTGCGGGCCGCGCTGGGCGACGGACCCGTGCGATTCGCGGCCGCGGCCTTCGGCGGCGGGACGCCGACGTTCTTGACCGCCGGTGAGCTGGAACGGCTGTGCGACACCATGGAATCGGTGATGGGCGCGGAGCTGCCGGCGATTCCGCTGTCGGTGGAGACCTCGCCCGGGACCGCGACCCCGGACCGGCTGGCCGTGCTGGCGCGGCGCGGCGCGACCCGGGTGAGCATCGGTGTGCAGAGTTTCGTCGACGCCGAGGCGCGGGCCGCGGTGCGACCGCAGCGGCGCGGTGAGGTCGAGGCGGCTCTCGAAGCGATTCGGGCGGCGCGGATTCCGGTGCTGAACATCGATCTGATCTACGGCATCGAGGGGCAGACCGAAGCGACCTGGCAGACCTCGCTGGACGCGGCGCTGGCCTGGCGGCCGGAGGAGCTGTACCTGTACCCGCTGTATGTCCGGCCGTTGACCGGACTCGGGCGGCTCGGTGCGGACGCCGACGCGGACTGGGACGAGCAGCGGCTGCGGCTGTACGCGATTGGCCGCGACCAACTGCTGGCGAACGGCTACGAGCAGCGGTCGATGCGCATGTTCCGGCGGATCGACGCACCGGCTGCCGGCCCGGACGATTACGCCTGCCAGACCGACGGGATGATCGGCCTGGGCTGCGGTGCCCGGTCCTACACGTCGGGGCTGCACTATTCCTTCGACTACGCGGTGGCGACCCGCGAGGTCCGCGGCATCATCGACACCTACACGCGGACAACCGATTTCACGCGCGCCGAGGTCGGCCGCCGGATCGACACCGACGAGGCCCGCCGACGCCACCTGCTGCGATCGCTGTTGCAGGCCGAGGGGATGGCGGTCGCCGCCTACCGGGAGCGATTCGGCGGCGAGCCCGCCGACCACTACCCGGCCGAGCTCGCCGAGTTCGCCGAATCGGGTTGGCTGGACCCCGATTCCGGCCCGGAGCTACTACGCCTGACGCCCGCGGGCCTGGCCTACTCCGATGCCCTGGGCCCGCGACTGTTCTCGCCCACGGTGCACGCCGCCATGGCCGCCTACGAACCCCGGTGAGCCGCCGTGGATCTCACGATTCTCTACCGCGGACCGCTGTCCTCCTGCGATTACGACTGCCCCTACTGCCCGTTCGCCAAGCGCCGCGACAGTCGCGAGCAGCTGCGCGCCGACCGGGCCGCGCTCGAACGCTTCACCGCATGGGCCGCCGATCAGCACGGGGACCGGTTGTCGATCCTGGTCACGCCCTGGGGTGAGGGCCTGGTCCGCTCCTGGTACCGGCGCGCGCTCGTCGACCTGTCCCGGCTGCCGAATGTCGCGCGAGTCGCCATCCAGACCAATCTCAGCTGCCGCACCGACTGGCTGGCCGACGCCGATCCGGACACCGTCGCCCTGTGGTGCACCTACCACCCCGGCCAGACCCCCTACGACCGCTTCGCCGCGAAATGCGCCGACCTGGACCGGCGCGGTATCCGTTTCAGCGTCGGCATCGTCGGCTTTCCCGAGCATCTCCCCGACGCCCGGCGCCTGCGCGCCGACCTGCCCGCGCACGTCTACCTGTGGGTCAATGCCCCCGAGGGCCATGAACTCTCCGACGCGGATGCCGCCGCCTGGACCGCTCTCGACCCCCTGTTTCCCTACAGCCGGCACCCCCACCCCGCCGCCGGACTCCCCTGCCGCACCGGCGAATCCGTCATCTCGGTCGATGGCGACGGCACGGTCCGCCGCTGCCATTTCGTCCGCACCGAACTGGGCAACCTCTACGACGGCAGCTACCGCGCCGCGCTGCTCCCCCGCCCGTGCCCGCTGTCGGCCTGCGGCTGCCACATCGGCTACGTCCACCTCGAAACGCTGCCCCTCTACGACGTCTTCGCCGGCGGCGTCCTCGAGCGCATCCCCGCTACCTGGGCCGATCCATCTCCTCCAGAAAGATCCGCAACCCCTCCCCGATCTTCCCCGCAGCGTTCTCCAATTGCTCCGGCGACAACACCTTCCCGAACGACGCCGCCTTCAGCAATTGCCGCTGCACCTCTTTGAGGTTCATCGTCGCCCAGTCGCGTCGTGAGAGTTCCGGCATGGCCCGGAACGATACCTCGAGTAGAACGTTTGTTCGAGTACGCCGGTTCGATCGCGCGCGACTCCCCTGGAGCGGCAACTGTCATCCTCCGAAGATGGCTGTGGGATCCCCGGTGTACCAGGTGTTGTCGATGCGCATGCGGCGGATGAGCCAGCGGTCGCCCTCGCGCTGGAGTTCGAGGTCGTAGGGGTTCTTCAACAGGGCGTGGACGCTGGGGTCGGCGACCAGCAGGTGCTGGGCTTCGACCAGGGCGGTCATCCGGGCGGTGTCGCCGTCGATGGTGATGCGGGGGTTGGTGACCTGATGAGTGGTGTTCACCCGTCCGGTGAACATGGCCAGGATGGTGGTGACGATGGTGTCGCGGCCGGCCATCACCGGCGGTGCGCCGCCCCAGCGCGAGGCGGCCGGGCGGAAGTCGAGTTCGGCGTCGGCGGTGAAGGCCGAGGCGAACAGGTCACGGTCCTTGGTGTCCTGCCCCAGCCCGAAACGGTAGAGGGCGTCGGTGATTTCGGCGCGGTCACGCAGTTCCGCGCCGACCGCGGCGATGTCGGTCGAAGGTGCGGACAGGGCCTGGTGCATGGTGCTCATTGAGTGCTCCCGGGTCGGTCGATCTGTTGGTTTCACTCTGCTGCCAGTGCAATTGGCGAACAATGCCGCTTTCGACAAGGATCGTTAGGCAGGACTTAACGATGGGATGGCCGGTGATCGAGCGGTACGAGGTGGAGACCCTGCTGGCGCTGGCCGAGGAACTGCATTTCGGCCGGACGGCCGAGCGGCTGCGCGTCTCGACCGCCCGGGTGAGCCAGACCGTGAGCAAACTGGAGCGCCGCGTCGGCGTGCCACTGTTCGACCGGACCAGCCGACGCGTCGAACTCACGCCGGTGGGAAGGCAATTGGTCCGGGAGCTGCGCCCGGCATGGGAGGACGTCGCCGCCGCGGTGCGGCACGCCATCGACGCCGGGCGCGGCCTGACCGGCGTGCTCCGGGTCGGCTTCGTCGGCCCGGCCGCCGCCCAGTTGCTGGTCGGCGCCACCGCCGAGTTCCAGCGCCGAATTCCCGACTGCGAGGTGCGGATACGAGAGGCGCAGCCCGCCGAGATCCCGGACCGGCTGCGCGCCGGGGACATCGATCTGGCGCTGTGCGCGTTTCCGGACGAGCCGGCACCGGACCTCGAACGGGGACCGGTGCTGGTCAGCGAGGCCCGCGTCCTCGCCGTCGCCGCGTCCCACCCGTGGGCCGGCCGAACCTCGATACCGGTCAGCGAACTCGACAAGGTCACGGTCATCCGGCTCGCGGGGGCGGAAATCCCCACGGCCACAGCACAATCCGGCCCGGTCGCGGCCACGATGCAGGAAGCGTTGACGCTGGCCGGAACCGGACAGGGCGTGCTGGCCCTCGGCGCCCACGCCCTGCGCTATCACGCGCGCCCCGATGTCACCTACGTGCCGCTGCGTGACGCGCCGACGGTGACGTGGGGCCTGATATGGCCCGCGGGCCGCGACACCGCCCGCGTCCGCGCGTTCGCCGCCGCCGCGGAATCGTTCATGAAGTAGCCGAAAGGAACCCACCCGACCATGGCCTCCATCCGCCACGAGATCGCGATCAACGCCTTGCCGCACCATGTTTGGGAGGTGATCCGCGATATCGGCGCCGTCCACGAACGCCTGCTCCCCGGGCGGGTGGCCGGCACCCGGATCGAAGGTGTCCACCGGTTCCTCACCTTCCCCGACGGTCACGTCATCCGGGAACTCATCATCAGCGTCGACGACGACACCCGTCGGCTGGTCTACTCCGTGGCCGAGGGCGCCCGCCCCCGGCTGGACTACCACCATGCCTGCTTCGAAGTCCGCGCCCACGCCGACCACGCGCGCCTGATCTGGACCACCGATCTGCTCCCCGATTCCGCCGCCCCCGAGGTACGGATTCGCACGCAGTACGGCATCGCCGAGATGAAGCAGGCCATCGAAGCCTCCGCCGAACCCAGGTGACGTGTTCCGGGACCGCTCACCGGGCAATCCAAGATCAATTAGGGTCTCGGTGTCACAGATCGCCCGCGCCCGGTGTCTTGTGGACTGACACGGGTCGAGAGTGAGGACAGGAGCCACCCATGACCGGGACCACGGCCGCGACCGAGGCGTTCGTCGCGCATCGGAATCTGCTGTTCACCGTTGCCTACGAGATGCTCGGCTCGGCGGCCGACGCCGAGGACGTGCTGCAGGAGACCTGGCTGCGCTGGACCGGCGTCGACCTGGACACCGTGCTGGATCAGCGCGCCTATCTGGTGCGGATCACGACGCGGCAGGCGCTGGTGCGGCTGCGCACGCTGGGCCGCCGCAAGGAGTCCTATGTCGGTCAGTGGCTGCCGGAGCCGCTGCTGACCGCGCCCGATGTGGCCGAGGATGTCGAGCTGGCCGAGAGTGTTTCGATGGCCATGCTGCTGGTGCTCGAGACGCTCACGCCGACCGAGCGGGCGGTGTTCGTGCTGCGCGAGGTGTTCGACCTGCCCTACGACGAGATCGCCGAGGCCGTCGACAAGACCTCGGCCGCGGTACGCCAGATCGCGCATCGCGCCCGCTCGCATGTCGCGTCGCGGCGTCCGCGCGAGGCGGTGTCCGCGGCCCAGACCCGCGATGTGCTCGAAGCCTTCCAGCGCGCGCTCAATACCGGCGACCTGCAGGGGTTGCTCGATCTGCTGGCCCCCGACGTGGTCGCGCTGGGTGACGGCGGCGGGATCAAACAGGCACTGCCGCGGCCGATTACGGGCGCGGATCACGTGGCGCGGCTGTTCAGCGTGGGCTGGAGGACCGTCGCCGCGGGTATGAAGATCGAGCCGGCCATGGTCAACGGTCATCCGGCGCTGGTCTTCCGGGTCGACGACGAGGTGGACACCGTCCTGGCGATCCGCATCGACAACGGTCTCATCACCGGGTTCTACTCGGTGCGCAACCCGGAGAAACTCTCGCGCATGACGCAGGAGACCAGCCTCAGCCGGTGAATCCGGCTACGCGGCAGGGCCGTTCAGGTACGTCGGGTGGGTGCGCACGGGGTGGCCGTGCTGCATGGGCGGGTCTCCGAATGCTGTTGCACGCCTTGTGATGCCACGCGCCGCCGACGGTCAGCCGCGCCCGATGTAGGGCATGCCCGTCGCCATCACGGTCAGGAACGGCACGTTCACCTCGAGCGGCAGCTCGACGGTCTGGACCACCAGCCGGGCCACGTGCGAGGCATCGATCGTCGGCTCCGGACGGATGCTCCCGTCCGCCTGCAGCGACCCCGCCGCGATCCCGGCCGTGAGTTCGGTTGCGGCATTGCCGATATCGATCTGTCCCGCGGCGATATTGTGCGCGCGTCCCTCCAGCGCCAGCGCCTTGGTGAGCCCGGTGATGCCGTGCTTGCTGGCCGCGTAGGCGACGGTATTCGGCCGCGGGGTATGCGCGGAGATCGACCCGTTGTTGATGATCCGTCCGCCCTGCGGCGTCTGCGTCCGCATGAGCCGGAATGCGGCCTGCGCGCACAGGAACGATCCGGTCAGGTTGATGTCGACGACCTGTTTCCAGTCCGCTACCGGCACCTCGTCGATCGGCAGCGTGGGCCCGAAGATCCCGGCATTGTTGATCAGCACATCCAGCCGCCCCCACCGCTGTGCGATGTGCGCGAACACCGCGTCCACCGCCGTCGGCTCGGTGACATCGGCGGGCACGGCCGTCACGCTGCCCGGCCCGGGTGCCGAAGCGACGACCTCGTCCAGGGTGGCCGCCGTGCGCCCGACCGCCACGACCCGATGTCCGGCCGCGGTCAGCGCATGGGTCATGGTGCGGCCCAACCCGGTCCCGGCACCGGTGACAAGAACGATCTTCGATGTGGTCACGAACGCCGAGCGTATTCGACCGGCGCGGCCACTCGGCGACACCATCGCGTCACGCAACCCGTATATGTTCCGGACACCGGAACATTCGGCGCCCGGACTTCGTCATGCCGACCGCTGTCAGTCGGCGGGTTTGCCCGCGGCGAGGACGGTGGCCCGCAGATGCCGCACCAGCGCCACGAGCCGTTCGATCGTGGCATGTTCCGGATCGGACAGCCGCAGCAGCAGCAGCTCCCGGCCCGCCGCGTGCACGATCCGGGCGGAGTACTCGGGATCGGGAAGATCGGGAAAGGCTTCCACCAGTTCCTGTTCCAGGAATCCCCGCACAGTCTCCTGCGATCGGGCCAGCCGCTGGTACAGCACCGGTGGCGCGCCCTCGGGCGGGAACAGGAACAGCCGCCAGGTCGCGGGATGGGAGTCGATCGCGCGGATCGCACCGGAGAAGGCACGCACGAAGGGGTCGGTGTCCTGCGACTCCCCGGCCTCCGTCGAAAAGAGCTGGAGCCGAGTCTTCTTCGTCGCCTTCCGCGGCGGCGACCGCAAAGCCGCCGCCGCCATGAGCGTCACCCTCACCCCCGCCGACATCGCCCGAGTAGCCCTGACCGCCCCCTTCATCACCCTCCGCTTCCTCCTCATGTCCGCCCTCACCACCCGCCCCACCCTCCGCCGAGCCGCCGACGCCTACACCACCCGCATCGTCAAAAAGCGCCTCGCCACCTACGGCCACGCCGAATACACCACCGACTCCCACACCTACCCCACCCACACCTCCCCCACGACGTAACCCCCACTCAATATCACCTGGTCGTCTTCGTTATCCCCGACAAGTAGCACCAGCAGGACTCAAGATCAGGGAGTTCTCACCGCGGGGAAGTGGACAAATTCCACGCCGAGAGCTCCCTGATCTTGTTATGCGGCCGGCCAGGGCCACGCTGACCGGATACCGCAGTCGCGGAATCGATTTCGGTCACCGAGCGCGAGACGCGAGCCAGCCATTCGACCGCGGCCTGCGGTGCCAGTCGAACGAAATTCCCCGCCGCCGAAACGATTCCGACCGCGTCTCGATATTGGCGTAGGCCCATTCCCGCGGATCCAGTCCGCGTCGAGAACTGGTCACCACAGACCAGCGCGCCGCGATATCGCCATCCCCGGAACTCATTTCGGCCTCCCGTGCCCGCAGTTTCAATCCGACCGGTCCGCACTCATCCGGACCGAGGATGGGAGTGAAACAGAACACCGGGCGACACCGAATATCCCAGCGCACGGGGTAGGCAATGGGGCCGATCGTGCATACCAAGCGTTCGATAGCCCTGGAAACCTTTGTGGCCCAGACAGATCGATCAGCATACGAGTACGCGCTCTGCTAATCTCTGGCGTGAGCGTTCGGCGTTGAACGAGAGTTCTGCGGAGCCCGCTTCACCTGGGGGAATACGTTGCTGTCCGTGGTTTTTTCGGGTGCGTACGGCCCACGCCGACACCCCACCGAGCACACTACCGAAAAATCGTACACTGCACAGGATTTGGTCGACGCGCGGGTCGCCAAGGCCACCGTCACCGGGGAGATCCTCGACGGTGTCGGCGAAACCGTGTCGTTCCGATATCTGGAGGGCAGCCGGCGGCGGCTGCTGACCGTGGCGCTATCGCTCGTCTCGACCGGACTGGGCGGTGGGTACGTACTATGGCTGGTCGACAACGGTCTCGGCGCGACCGACAAGTACGAGCAGTTCGGGACGATCGCGATCATCATGGTGACCCTGGTGGTCACCGTCGAGGTGATTCGCTTCGCCCTCGTGATGGCCATGTCGCTGACCACCGCGCGGGCTCGCAAACCGGTGCCGATCCGCGCCCGCCCGGGCCTGAACGTCGCCCTGCTCATCACCTTCGTCCCCCGCAGCGAGGACATCGCCGTCCTGGAGCGAACCCTGGTGGCGGCCAAGGAGATCCGGCATCGGCACCCCGGCGTCTTCGACATCTACGTGCTGGACGAGGGCGATCCGGACCAGCCGGGCCGGGTGCGCGAGCTGGTGGCCGAGGTGGATCGCCGACACGGCAATCGGGTGCGCTATGTGACCCGCGGCGGCAAACCCGAATACCACCAGAAGAAGGGCCCGTTCGAGACCCGCACCAAATTCGGCAATATCAATGCCGGCCTCGACATGATCCGCGCGGACCCCGATCTCCCGCGCTACGACGTGGTCATGGGCATCGACCCCGATCACAAACCCATGCCCGAATTCGGGGAAAGGATGCTGGGTTATTTCAATGACCCGGATGTGGCGTATGTGGCGGGCCCGCAGGCGTATGCCAATGCCACCGACAATGTCGTGGCGAAACTGGCCGAGAGCCAGCAATTCGTTTTCCACAGCCTCATTCAAACTGCCGCCAACGCACACGGCGCACCCATGCTGGTGGGCACCAGCTACGCCCTCCGGATGAGCGTCCTCACCGGTATCGGCGGCATCCAGCCGTCCATCACCGAGGATATGGCGACGAGTTTCGCCATTCTGCCGCAACGCAATCCGGCCACCGGCCACAGCTGGAAGGGCGTGTACACCCCGGACCTGCTGGCGCACGGCGAGGGCCCGGCGTCCTGGGGCGACTTCTACAAGCAGCAGAACCGCTGGGCGCGCGGCGCCATCGAGCACATGCTGTTCGGTCCGTTCGTCCTCCAGATGCTGGGCATGTGGCGCACCCCGGCGCGCGTGGTGCACTACCTGCTGCTCATGGCCTTCTACCCGGTCATGGGAACGGTGTGGCTACTGGGCGCGGCCAATGTGGCGATCTTCAGCTGGTTCGGGGTGAGCGGCGCGGTGGTGTCGCCGGGCAGCTGGTTCCTGTTCTACGGCTGGGCGTCGGTGAGCCAGATGACGCTGTACACCTGGGTCCGGCGGCACAATGTGAGCCCCTACGAGACGACCAATTCCTGGGGCGTCTACGGCATGTTCATGAGCGTCATCACCGCGCCCGTGTACGCCAATTCGCTGATCAAGTGCCTGCTTCGGCGTCCGGTCGGCTTCGACGTCACCCCGAAGGGTTCGAAGTCGCGCGGCGACAGCTGGTTCACCTTCCGGCTCAATCTCATGTGGCTCGTCTTCTACGTCACCGTGGCGGTCCTCACCACCGTGCGCGGCTACGCGGCCCCCGCCACCATGATGTGGCCACTGTTCGGCGCACTGATCTCGGCCGCACCCATGCTGGTGTGGCAGCTGAACCCGCTCTGGCTGGCCTGGTCCGCAGGCCGGAGACCCGCTGACACCACCGAATTCGAGCTCGTCGAGATCGCGGAGGAGGAGCGGGCGTGCTGAAGAAGACACCGACCCGGTTCGTCCGCTGGGTGGTCACCGCCGTGGTGGTCGGCACCCTCGCCATCGCCACCACCGCCACGGTGGCGGCGCTCTACCACCGTTTCCAGCACAATCGGCTGATCAATTCCGATACCTACAAGGCGCAGTTCGGCAAGTGGGAGGTCGTCACGCTGCCGAAGGACGTCGACGCCAATATCATTCACTCGATCGTGCTGCCCACCGGCAAGGTGCTGCTCATCGCCGGCAGCGGCAACGACCACCACAATTCCGACAAGGGCGTCTACAACTCGCTGATCTTCGACCCGGAGACCCACACCGCCAAGCGCATCGACACCCCCACCGACCTGTTCTGCTCCGATCACGCCTACCTGGCCGACGGCACGGTGCTGATCGCGGGCGGCACCGGCAGCTACGAGGTGCTGCCCGAGAACCTCACGCACGCGGGCGGATACATGACGATCCGCAACGAGGATCCCGACCATCCGGGATTCGTCCCCAAGGGAACGACGTTCACGGGCAAGGACAGCGGCAAGGTCTACCGCTCCGATCGCGATATCACCGTCCCGCCCGCCGCCAAGGATCCGGTCACCTACAAGGTCTCCGCGACCGACCGCAATGTCTACGTCGCCGCCGACGCGCCGGGCGCCGACGGCGTCTGGGATCACAACGACCACTACACCATCGGCGGCCTGACCTACGCCCAGCAGCAGAACCTGTACGGCTTCGCTCCCGAGATGGCCCTGAAGAAGAAGGAATACCAGGGCATCGACGCGGCGTACGTCTTCAACCCGTGGACCGAGACCTATACCGCTGTCGGCAGTATGGGTTACGCCCGCTGGTATCCGACCCTGACCCGGCTACCCGACGGCAAGGTGATGGTCATGTCCGGGCTGGACGGCTCGGGCCGAATCCTGGACGGGCAGACCGAAATCTACGATCCCGCGACCGGCGCCTGGACCGAGCGCGACGACCTGCGCCGCATCTTCCCCACCTATCCGGCGGTCTTCCAGACCGCCACTCCCGGCCGCCTGTTCTTCAGCGGCCCCAGTACCGGCTGGGGCCCCGCCGAGGAGCACCGCGATCCGGGAATCTGGAACCTGACCGACAATTCGTTCCAGCTCGTGCCCGGCCTGCGTGACCCGAACATGCTCGAGACCGGCTCCTCGACCTGGCTGGGCCCGGTGCAGCAGCAACGGCTGCTCGTGGTCGGCGGTGGCGGCGTGGGCGATTCGGCGCTGTCCACCGGACGCATCGACATCGTCGACCTGAACGACGCGCAGCCCAGGTTCACGCCGCTGACCGTGCTGCCCCAGGGCACCCGCTACCCGAATCTGGTGCCGCTGCCCAGCGGGGACGTGTTCATCACCAATGGCGCCAACGACTATCGCGGCCGCGGGGCCAGCGACATCCTGGCCGCCTTTCTGCTCGATCAGCAGGGCGTCCTGCATCCGATGGCCGATCCGACCGTGGGCCGCGACTACCACTCCACGGCGGTGCTGCTGCCATCGGGCCAGATCATGACCGACGGCTCGAATCCGCTGTTCGCCGACAAGGCGAACACCCTGCCCGGCAAGTTCGAGCGCCGCATCGAAATCTATACGCCCCCATACCTGTACCGGCCCGACGGCGGGGCGGTCGCGCGACCGGTGATCACCGGCGGGCCCGACCAGATCCGGCGCGGCGCGACCTTCGAGTACACCGTCGGCAGCAGCCAGGCCGAGGTCCCGGCCGCGGCCGACATCAAGTTCGTGCGGCTGCTCGCCCCGGCGGCGATCACGCATGTCACCGACACCAATGAGCGGGTGGTCGACCTGCCGATGACCCACACGGATTCCGGTGTCTCCGTGAGCATTCCGGACAACCCGGCCATTGCCCCGTCCGGTTATTACATGCTCTTCGCACTGAACTCCGCCGGCGTGCCCAGCATGGCGAAATGGGTGCACCTGGGCTGAAGATCACCAGGACAGCTGATCGAGCAGCAACTGCCGGTCGAATTCGCCCGCCGGGGCCCCGCTGGTACCGCAACGGCCGTCGGATTGCCCCGGCGTCTTGATGAACGCGTGCTCGATCATCAGGTCCCGGTCGAAGCGGGTACTCGGCAGCGTTCCGACCCGCTGCCCCTGCGGATTACACCACTCGACCAGGTCGGCGGTGTTCGGCGCGCCGTTGACCGAGCTGTCGATCATGACGAACAGCTGATGCCCGTAGGCCTGCTCGATGCGCGTCGCGTAGGACCGGATCTCGGCCTCCGGCCGCCGGTTGGCCACATTGAGCGAGATTCCGGCGACGGGCTGTCCGGGACTGATGGCGCGCAGCAGATCCGCCACCCGCACGGGATCCACCCAGGTGCTGTTGCCGACATCGAGGTACACCGCGGTGGCCGGATTGTGCTGGAGCAGTTCGGCATACGCGAATCCGAGCAGTGACAAACGGGCCGCGCGATCGGCGTCGTTCATCTCCGTGGCGTGGGCCAGCGCGTCCGGTTCGAGGATCACGATCGCCGGATTCGTTCCGATCGCCTCGCTGACACCGGCTATCCACTGCTGGTACGAGTCCGCCCCGGCCTGTCCCCCGCCGGATTCGCCGTGCAGGTCACGCCCCGGAATGTTGTAGGCGACGAACATCGGGATGGAATCACTGGCCTGCCCCCGCGCGATGTCCCGCCGAATCGTCCCCGCCGTCACATCCAGATCGTGCGGCAGCCATTCCGCGACCGGCGTCCGGATCAGCCGCTCGAGATTCGCCCGCACTCGCGGATCGCTCACCGCAGGCAGCGTGGCCTGCAGATCCGCGTAGTACTTGTCGCTGGACTCGAGCAGATACTCCCCACTGGCGGGAGCGTTCCGCTCGGGCACCACCACCGCGGGCTCGGCAGTGTCCCGGCCGCACCCCGTCACGAAGAGCTGCACCAGCACCGCGCACAGCATCCCCGCTCGGAGCGGGCGCGACCGATATCGCCCCGTCCGCTGTCGCCGCATGCAGACAGTATGCCGGTAGGCCCACATCACCGGGCACTCGACCGATTCCCCTGCGGCGCAGCCCAGTTACCGATCACCTCACCGGCTTCCCGACCAACCGGACCACAGGCCATCACCCTGACCACACTGCTGGACGCCGCCCCGCACCTGTTCGCTCGCCGGGCAGGGCTCGAGGCCACGTCCATCCCGGAGACCTGCACCAGCGCCGGACCGACCAAAGGCACGTCCTACTCCAATTTCGCCGACAAGGACGAGCAGTGCGTCATATCGGATCGCTTCACCGACCGCCGGGGAACCAGCGCCGGAAGCGGCCGGCCGCTCGCCTGCCATGCTGCGCCAACTGCCAGACTCACTTGTCTGTGCCCACTGCGAGACTCATCGGTATGCGATGGGCGGTGGCGGAGACGGGTGACGGCGGGGCACGGGTGTGCCCGCTGGATCGGGCCGGTCGGCCCGCGGGTCCGGTGGTCGAGGAGTCCTCGCTGGCCGAGGCCGTGCGCTCGCGTCCGGAGGCCGAGCGGTGGGTGTGGCGTTCGACCGCCGGAACCTATCGGCGGCTGCTCGAGGCGGGCGTGCGGGTGGATCGCTGCTACGACGTGGAGGCGGCCGAGTCGCTGTTGATCGGGCACGAGGAGGGCCAGTCCGGGCAGGCCCGTTCGCTGGCGGCGGCCTGGGCCCGGCTGCATCGGCTCCCCGTGCCGGAGGACGCGCCCGCGCGGGCCGCCGACACCCAGCCGACCCTGTTCGAATCCGGCCCGGTACCACTGCCATCCGGGACCGACGAGTTCACCGCACTGCTGGAGGTGTACGCGGGACAGATCGCCCGCACGGCCGCGGCGGAATACCCGCACCGCATGCACCTGCTGCTCACCGCCGAGTCGGCGGGCCTGCTGGTGGCCACGGAGATGTCGCGGGCCGGGATCCCCTGGCGCGCCGACCTGCACCGCGAACTGCTCGATTCCATGCTCGGAGAACGCATTTCCGGCACCGCGGAACCACGGCGCATGGCGGAGCTGGCCGAGGAGGTATCGCGGGCCTTCGGCGGGGCGCGGGTCCGCCCGGACCTGCCACAGGACATCATCCGAGCTTTCCAACGGGCGGGAATCTCGTTGTCCTCCACCAGAAAATGGGAGCTCCGGGAGATCGACCACCCGGCGGTCGCGCCGCTGCTGGCCTACAAGTCGCTCTACCGCCTGTACACCGCGCACGGCTGGTCCTGGATCGACCAGTGGGTGCACGACGGCCGCTTCCGTCCCGAGTACCTGCCGGGCGGCACGGTGACCGGCCGCTGGACCACCAATGGCGGTGGCGCACTCCAGATTCCGAAGGTGGTGCGCCGCGCGATCCGCGCCGATCCGGGCTGGCGGCTGGTGGTCGCCGACGCCGATCAGATGGAGCCGCGCGTGCTCGCCGCCATCTCCCGCGATCCCGGGTTGATGGAGGTGGCGGGCCGGGGTGAGGATCTCTACGCCGACCTCGCGGCCCGCGCGTTCGGCGGCGACCGCGCCCAGGCCAAGGTCGCCATGCTGGGCGCGATCTACGGCCAGACCTCGGGCGACGCACTCACCCACATGGCCGAGCTGCGCCGCCGGTATCCGGACGCGGTGGCCTATGTCGACGACGCGGCGGCCGCCGGGGAGGAGGGCCGCCTGGTGCGCACCTGGTTCGGCCGCACCTGCCCGCCCGCGACGTCATTCGACCAGGCGGACACCGAGGATGGGGCCGCCACCGGGTACGGCTCCACCCCGAGGGCGCGGGCTCGCGGTCGCTTCACCAGGAACTTCGTCGTGCAGGGCAGTGCCGCCGACTGGACCCTGCTGGTGCTGGCGGGCCTGCGCCATGCGATGCACACCGCGGGACTGCGCGCCGAGCTGGTCTTCTTCCAGCACGACGAGGTCATCGTGCACTGCCCGGAGGAAGAGGCGGCCGCCGTCGCGGCGGCCATCACCGCGGCCGCGGACACCGCCGGAGAGCTGGCTTTCGGCCCGACGCCGGTCCGCTTCCCCTGCACAACCGCGATCGTGGAGTGCTACGCGGACGCGAAGTAGGAAATCCCCGGCAGCGCTGCGGGTTTCGCCCCTACGGCGTGCGCAGCGCGGACAGCCCCGCGGCCAGCAGCGGCTCGACCGCCTCGCCCATGTGCTCGAAGCCGGGTCCCACGGTCTGGCCGTGAATGTGACGGAAGTGGATGCCCTCGCTGATCACCGCCAGCTTGAACGACGCCAGCGCGATATAGAACCCGATCTCGGACACATCGCGGCCGGTGCCCGTCGAATAGCGTTCCAGCACTTCGGATTCGACCGGATAGCCGGGCGCGAGCGCGACATCGCTGACCCCGGGCATGACGCTGTCGCTCATGCGCTGATAGACCAGCAGCAGGCCGATATCGGTGAGCGGATCGCCGAGTGTGGCCATCTCCCAGTCGATTACGGCCGCGACCCGGTCCTCGGCGTCGACGAGCACATTGTCGAGCCGGTAGTCGCCGTGCACGATGCCCGTTGCCGACTGCGCGGGCAGGTTCTTCGCCAGCAGATCGTGCAGTTCGACGGCGGCGGGCAGGTCGCGGCTGTAGGAGGCGTCGAGCTGCTTCTTCCAGCGCCGCACCTGCCGCTCCAGGAATCCGTCCGGCCGCCCGAAGTCCGCCAGCCCGACCGCGCCCGGGTCGACGGTGTGCAGGGCGGCCAGCGTGTCGATGAGGCCGGTGGCGATGACCCGGGTCCGGTCGGCGCCGAGCGGCGCCAGTTCGGCCGCGGTCCGGTAGGGCGTGCCGACGATCCGTTCCATGACATAGAAAGGCGCACCGATGATGTCGTCGTCCTGGCACAGTGCGTAGGTGGCGGGCACCGGCACACCGGTGTCCGCGAGCGCGGTGATCACCCGGTACTCGCGGGCCATGTCGTGCGCGGTGGCGAGCACGTGCCCCAGCGGCGGCCGCCGCAGGATCCACGCCGACTCGCCGTCGCTGATCTCATAGGTGAGATTGGACTTCCCGCCCGCGATCAACCGGCCGCGCAGCGGACCGGTCACCAGGCCCGGCCGAGTGTCGGCCAGCCACACCGCGAGTCGCTCGAGATCCAGGCCGGGTAGTTCGCCGGGCCGCTGATCGTCGCTCATGTGTCTCCCCGATGCTCAGTGGCCGTCGCCGCTGTCCAGCAGCCGCGCCTGATAGTGCCGCATGCCCGACAGCCAGCGGTCGTAGTCCGCGCCCTTGCGACGGTACATGTCGAGCACCTCCGGGTGGGGCAGGATGAGGAACCGCTCGTCGTCCAGCGCGGCCATGACCAGCTCGGCCACCGCATCGGGGGTCAGCACCGCACCGGCCGAGGTGACCGCCCGGGTGGCGGCCATGCCGATGGCGTCCCCGGAGTTCTCGCCCGCCCGCAGCAGCGGCGTCTCCACGCCCATCGGGCACAGGCAGCTGACCCGGACGCCCTGGTCGCCGTAGGTGACCGACAGCCATTCGGCGAACCCCACGGCCGCGTGCTTGGTGACCGCGTATGCGGCCGAGCCGATCTGGGTCAGCAGGCCCGCCGCCGACGCCGTGCTGACGAAGTAGCCCTCGCCGCGTTCCACCCAGCCGGGGACCAGCAGCCGCGCCGCGCGGATGTGGGCATTGAGGTTGACGTCGAGGGTGGTCTCCCAATCCTTCTCGTCGCCGAGCCCGACCGGCCCGATCACGCCCGCATTGGCGAAATACAGGTCGACCGGCCCGAATTCGGCCTCGGCGCGGGCGATGAGCTCCTCGATGCGGGCGGTGTCGGATACATCGGCCCCGACCGCCACGGCCGCGCCCGGGAACTCCGCGTTCAGCGTCGCCGCGACCGCGGCGGCGGCCTCGCCGTTCAGGTCGGCGACGACGACCCGCGCCCCGGCCCGCACCAGCCGGGCGGCGATGGCCCCGCCGATGCCGCCACCGCCTCCGGTGACAATGGCGTTCCTACCCGCGACCTGCACGTGTGCTCCCTACGGCCCGTGCCGGCACCCGACCCGGGTGGATCGGAGGCGCCGGCTGATGGAATATGAAACCTACGTCGGATTCAAGTTCATGACCCGTCCGGCGTCAACCGGCCCGGCGGCGAGAGGTGAACAACCGATGCGGACAGCACATCTGGTGGACGAGTGGAAACGGCTGGGCAGCGCCCAGGTGGCGGCCAATGGCATCGAGCTGCGGGTGGTCGAGCACGGCGCGGGGGCGCCGGTGGTGTTCTGCCACGGGTTCCCCGAGCTCGGATTCTCGTGGCGGCATCAGGTTTTCGCGCTGGCCGAGGCCGGGTTCCGGACGCTCACCCCGGATATGCGCGGCTACGGCGGCAGCTCGCGGCCCGAGCGGGTCGAGGAGTACGACATGCTCACGGTGTGCGGGGATCTGGCCGGGCTGCTCGACGCCTATGGGCTGGAGGACGCCATCTTCGTCGGCCACGACTGGGGCGCGTCGGTGGTGTGGCACATGGCCCGGGAGTATCCGGAGCGGGTGCGCGCGGTGGCGGGGCTGAGCGTCCCCGCGACCCCGCGGTCGTCCGGGCCGCCGCTGTCGATCATGCGCGCGCGGCTGGGTGCGGATTTCTACATGGTGTGGTTCCAGGAACCCGGGGTCGCCGACGCGGTGCTGGCCGCGGACCCGCGGCGCACGCTGCTGCAGGACGACATCATGAGCGCCGCCACGTTCCTGGACACCGGCACCCCCGAGCCGCCGCTGCCGGAGTGGCTCAGCGAACCCGAATTCGAGTACTACGTCGAGACTTTCACCGCCACCGGGTTCACCGGCGGGCTCAACTACTACCGCAATCTGGACCGCACCTGGGAGCGGACCGCGCATCTGGAGGGCGTGAAGATCGCCCAGCCGTCGCTGTTCCTCGCCGGATCCACCGATCCGGTCATCCGGTTCACACCCATGCAGAAGATGTCGGCGCTGCTCAGCGATCTGCGCGGCACGATCGTCCTCGACGGCGCGGGGCACTGGATTCAGCAGGAACGGCCCGCCGAGGTCAATGCCGCGCTGATCGACTTCGCACGCGGGCTCGGCTGAGCGCTACTCGGTCTGCAACTGCAGCGCGTTCACCCACAGCTGGGTCAGCGTCGTCACCAGCTTCTCGAACGGAATCCGTTGCTTCTGAACGTAAACCATGTACGCCATGCGGCTCACCATGGCCGAGAGCGCGTGCGCGGTGATCATCGGATCCAGGTCGGCGCTGGCCTGCCCGGACTCCTGCAGCCCGCGGATCATCCGGGCATTGCGCTGCGCGAACGCCTTGCCGCGCTCGACGCGCAGACGGCGGAAGTTCTCGTCGATGTGGGCGACCTGCTCGAACAGCGCCATCAGCCGGGCATTGCGTTTGTAGGACAGCAGGTAGTCGCGATTGGCGGCCTCGATGAGCGCCCGGGTGTCGGTGATCCCGCTGCGCTCGCGCACGTGCGGGTGCAGCATCTCCTCCGAGACCTGTTCGACCAGGGCCGCGAAGATCTCGTCCTTGCTGTCGAAATAGGTGTAGAAGGAGCCCGACGCCATGCCGGCGGTCTTGGAGATGTCGGCGATCTTGGCGTCGAGGTAGCCGTCGCGTTCGAAGACCTCGCGCGCGGCGGCGATGAGGGCGCCGCGCGTGCGCTGACCGCGCCGGGTGGGCGGGGCGGTACGGCGGGATTCACCCTCGCCTGTCATCGATTCGGACGCCAACGCTGATCACTACCTGTCGTTTCGCGGACAACTTTCCAGGCGGACACCGTATCAACCGGCACGACCCCGACGGCGGGTGACCGGTTACCGCGAGTGTGCGGCGATGCGCCGGTCGATCACCGGCAGCGCGAACTCGGCCCAGCGAATGTTCTCTTGCTCGAAGGCGATTCCGCGCAGCAGGCTCAGGTACGGGCCGATGCGGTCGACCTCGGCGAGGTAGGCCTGCTCGCTGCGCCCGTCCAGCAGGCGGCCGCGCAGTCGTTCGTAGCGGGCCAGTTTCGCCTTCGACCACTCCAGTTTCTCGGCGACGGCCGCCCGCACCGCGGGGGCGTCCTCGGCCTCCATGGCCTGGACCTTCACCATCATCTCGTCGCGGATGGCGGTCGGTTTGGAGGGCTCGGCGATGAACGCGTGCAGCGCCGCCCGTCCGGCCGGGGTGATGGAGTGCAGGCGCTTGTTGGGGCGGCGCTCCTGCTCGACCACACGGGTCTCGATGAGACCCTCGGCGGCCATGCGCTCGAGCTCCTTGTAGAGCTGCTGCGGGGTGGCCAGCCAGAAGTTGGCGACCGAGGCGTCGAAGCCCTTGGCCAGGTCGTAGCCCGATGCCTCCCCCTCCAGCAGGGTGGCCAGAACCGCGTTGCGTAGCGCCATCCGCCCAGGCTACCACCATCGGCGACTATTCAATTTCTTGTCTAGTTTCCCGTAGACACCACAATCTCCGGCCACTACGGTGTGAATCACATACTCAATTAATTGATTATCGGAGGTGGGCATGTACGACTACGACGCCATCGTCATCGGCGCGGGCAATGCCGGACTGACCGCCGCGGCCACGCTGCAGCGCGCGGGGGCGCGGACGCTGCTGGTGGAGCGGCACAATGTGCCCGGCGGCTGCGGAACCTCGTTCCGGCGCGGGCGATTCGAGTTCGAGGTGGCGCTGCACCAGCTGTCCGGGGTGGGCGTGGAGGGACAGCCGATCTCCTTGCGCGAGGGGCTGTTCCAGCAGCTGGGGATCGCGGACCGGCTGGAGTTCGTGCAGGAGCATGATCTGTACCGGGCGGTCGTCCCCGGCCGGCTGGACGTGACGATTCCGGCCGACTGGGATGCGGCGATCGACGTCCTCGACGCCGAGTTCCCGGGCAGCCGGGATCGGGTGGCGCGGTTCTTCGAGCTGATCAAGCAGGTGACGTTCTGGCAGATCGCGGCCATGCGCGGCATGCCCGCCGAGCAGATCGATCCGGTGCTGTTCCGGTACGGGCTGCGCCCGCTGCAGCAGGTGCTCGACGAATACTTCGACGATGACCGGATCAAGGTCGCGCTCGCCATGTACTGGACCTATCTCGGCCAGCCGCCGTCCGAGCTGCGGTTCCAGGATCTGGCGCTGACGCTGTTCGCCTACTTCGAGTTCAAACCGTGGCATGTGCGCGGCGGGTCCCAGGCCATGTCGGCGGCGATACTCGACTCGTTCCTGCAGGCGGGCGGGCAGGTGCGGTTCAATACCGGGGTCGAGGCGATTCTCACCGCGGGCGGGCGGGTGCTCGGGGTGCGGCTCGAGGACGGGGCCGAGGTGACCGCGCCCGAGGTGGTGTCGAATGCCTCGCTGCCCACCACCTACGCCATGCTGGACGGGATCGCGGTGCCGACTGCGGTGCGAAACGATCTGGCCACCAGGCGGATCGGGGTGTCCGGGTTCGTGCTGCACATGGGCCTGGACGCGACGCCCGCGGAGCTGGGCTTCACCACCAGCACGACGTTCGTCAACCGGGACACCGACGACGATCGCACCTACCAGGCGTGGAAGTCGTTCGAGCCGGCGCGCGGAATCTGTGTCAGCTCCTACGATGTCGCGCCCATCGGGTTCGCACCGGCGGGGACCACCCATGTCAGCCTGATGACGTTGCAGTACGCCGACATCTGGAAGAACGTGGCGCCGGCGGAGTACCCGCGCACCAAGTTCGCCTTCGCCGAGACACTGCTGGATCTGTGCGAGGCGGTGACGCCGGGTATCCGCGACGCCATCGAAGAGGTCGATGTGGCAACGCCTTTGACCATGATGCGGTATCTGGGTCATCCGGGCGGGTCCATCTACGGCTACGACCAGGACGCCACCGAGGGCTGGCTGTTCCGCAACAGCGAACGCGAAACCCATGTCCCCGGACTGCATGTCGCCGGGTCCTGGTCCGGCATGGGCGGATTCCAACCCACACTCGAGGCCGGGGCCCGCGTCGCGCGCCGCCTGCTGCGCACCCAGGCCGCCTGAACGGAGCACATCGTGAAACGACACCCACTCGCCACCCGATTCGACGGCGCGGCAAGCATTCTCGAGGAGATCGAGGCCCGCCTGCCCGAAACCCGCGACCACAGCGCGGAGGCCCGCGCCACCGTGGACGCCTATCACCCCAAGCGGCTGCTGCTGCGGGTGGACACCGTGCTCGAAGAAACCGTGTCCGCCAAGACATTCCGGCTGCGCGGCCTCGACGGCGCGCTGCTGCCGCCATTTCTGGCGGGCCAGTACGTGAACGTCTTCTTCGACGGCACCAGCCGTCCGTTCGCGATGTCCTCCAGCCCCACGGAGCTCGGCTTCTACGACCTGACGGTGCGGCGGGTGCCGGGCGGCCGGATCAGCAATCTCCTCCTCGACACCGTCGAGGCGGGGCAGGTGCTCACCACCACCGGGCCGATGGGGACCTTCCACCACAATCCGCTCTTCCACGGTGACCGCGTGGTGTTCCTGGCCGGCGGTTCGGGCGTCGCACCGGCCATGAGCATGATCCGCGAGCTCACCGACCGCGGGCCGGTCCGCGAATTCCATCTGATCTACGGTTCGCGGGACGCCTCCGACATCCTCTTCCGCGAGGAACTCGACACCTTCGCCGCGCACCCCGGCATCACCGTCGACCACGTCATCGCCGACCCGTCCCCCGACTGGACGGGCCGCACCGGATTCCTGTCGGCCGACACCATTTCCGACCTGACCGGCTCCCTCGGCAACCGCATGGTCTACGTCTGCGGCCCCCAGGCCCTCTACCCCTATGCCCTGGAGCAGCTCACCGCCCTGGGCCACCCCCGCAAGCGAATCCGTTTCGAAGCCAACGGCGCTCCCGCCGACCCCACCGCCCAGCCGCACTGGCCCACCACCGCCGATCCCGCCGAGGAGGTCACGGTCACCGTCCGCGACACCACCTTCCGCACTCCACGCAATCGGCCCCTCCTCGACGCCCTCGAAGACAACGGCATCCGCCCCGAAGCCGCCTGCCGCTCCGGCGAATGCAGCCTCTGCCGCATCCGCGTCCTGAAAGGCGAAGTCCACACCGCCGCCGAAGCCAAACTCCGCCTCTCCGACCCCGCCACCGGTTACACCCACTCCTGCGTCGCCTATCCCCTCACCGACGTCGAACTCGACCTCTGACTCTTCCCCACCGGCTCGGCCCGGGCCGCGCGCAACGGCGCGAACCGGGCCGAGAGCCTCGTCCCCGGAACAGGTTCATACCCACGGGATCCGTCCCGGCGGCGCCGAGGTGAACGAGGGCCATGGAGCGCCCACGCCGGCCACGGGCCGCTGTGCACCTGGCCGCGGCGGTTCGGCGCCAGCGGTGGAGACTGAGGCGGTGGAGGATGCCGGGCTGGTGGTTGTGGTGGACGCGGCCAACGTGGTGGGTTCGCGGCCGGACGGGTGGTGGCGGGATCGGGCCGGGGCGGCGCGGCGGTTGCTCGCGGAGCTGGGTCCGCTGCGGGAGCGGCTGCCCGGGGTGACGGACGTGGTCGTGGTGCTCGAAGGGGCCGCCAAGGCCGCTGCCGACAGCGCGGGGGCCGAACTGCGGGTGGTACTCGCGGACGGTTCCGGGGACGACACCATCGTCGAAGTGGTCGCGGCCGAGGCCGGAAAGGCCGGGGCCCGGGCCGGTTCGGTGCTCGTGGTGACGGCCGATCGTGGTTTGCGGGCTCGGGTCGAGGCGCTCGGAGCGACGACGGCCGGGCCCAGCTGGCTCCGGAACGCCTTGGCCCAGCCGGAATAACGACTCCCGCCACGGGGCAACCCGTCCCAGCGGACCGGGAACCCTACCCTGACCGCACCCTGAGGACACATCCCCCGCGGGTGGGATTTCCGGACGGTGGTTTTTCGGTAGCTTCGGAACAGTGCAGCCGCCGTTGATCGTTCGCCTGCGCGGCGCATGCCTGGTGGTGGGCGTGCTCTGCGCGTTCCTGCTGGGGTGGGATTTCGCGTCCGCGCCCGACGCCCGGGCCGATGGCGCGGCGAGCGGGGGTGATCTGACGGTGGCGCAATCGCTGGGGGCGCGCGAGCTCACGGTGGTGATCCGGCGGGCCGAGCCGGGACCGCTGCGCGTCGAGGTGGTGAGCCATGCCGGGTCGGCGGCCGGGGCGCTGACGGTCAGCGCCGCGCCGGTCGATCAGGGTAGCGAGACCTCCTCGGGCACGGTCGAACTCGCGGATCGGCCGGGGCTGTATGCCACGACACTGCGGGTGGATCACGCCGGGCCGTGGGAGCTGTCGGTCTCGGACGGCGAACGGACCGCCCGGATTCCGTTCCTCGTCGCCGCCCGCGTGGTGACGCCGTGGGAGCGGGCCGCTTACGGTGGCTTCTTCGCGGCGGGTGTGCTGCTACTGGTCGCGCTGGGTACCGCCCTCCTCTCGAAAAGAGGCTGGCCGACACTGATTCCGGTGGGCGCGCTCATCGCCGCGCTGACCGTCGGGACCACGGGGGCGGTGCTGTCCTCGAGTGCGCCGCAGCCGCGGCCGGCGGGCAGCCTGCTCGATCCCACGTCCGGCAATATCGGCAATCCGTTCCCCGAACGCGATCTGCCGCTGACCACGAATTATTCACGGCCGCCGGTGAATCTGACCGTGGGTGCGCAGCGTGCGCCGGCCGGGCAACCGACGGAAGTCGAGCTGTCGCTGACCGATTCGGCGACGGGGCGGCCCGTGGACGATCTGCTGGTCACCGATGACGCGCTGCTGCACCTCATGGTGGTCGGGCCGGCCGGGACGTTCTGGCATCGGCATCCGATCCGCACCGCGCCCGGGGAGTACCGGGTCAGCCTGGGGCTTGGGGAGTCCGGCGATTACGCGGTCGCGGCGGAGATCGCCCGGCGCGGCGGGGGTGTGCAGTTGCTGCGGTCCGCGCTGCACGTCGGCGGTCGATCCGGTTCCGGCGCGACCGATCCCGCACCGAGCGGGACGACTCTGACGACCACCGAGCCGATCGCGGGCGAACCTGTCACCCTCACCGCGGCCTACGGCGGTGCCGCGGATCTACAGCCCTGGCTGGGGATGATCGGCCATCTCATCGCGGTCGGCCCGCTGCCGGACGGCGTGCCCGCCGGGACGTCCGCGGCGACGGCGCCGATCTGGGCGCACGCCCACGCCATGGCCCCGATGCCCGCCGTCGGCGCCCAGCCGCCGGACGAGACCGTCGCCGCCTACGGCCCGAATGTGGCGTTCACCTTCACTTTTCCGCTGCCCGGCCGATACCTGGTGTGGGCGCAGGCCGAGCGCGGCTATTCCGTCATGACCATTCCGACCACGGTCGACGTCCGAGCGGGGGTGCCGCAATGACCAGGCGCACAGCACTGATCGCGGCGATCGTCGTGCTGGTGGCCGCGCTGCTGACCTGGTGGCTGTGGCCGTCCGGCAGCGCGAAACCGGTGCCGCGCAGTGCCGCCGGGCCCTACCAGGTGCAGCTGCGTGTCTCCGGCGGATCGCCGCACACCGGCGACAACACCGTCGACCTCGACATCACCGACCAGCACGGCACCGCCGCCACCCCGGATCGCGTCTCGGTGGAGCCCGCCATGCCGCAGATGGGCCACGCGCTCCCGCCGAGCACCGCCGCGGTCGTCACGCCCGGGCACTACCGGGCGACCGTGACGCTGCCCATGCCGGGGCAGTGGGAGATCGCCGTGAAACTGTCCGGCGCACCGGGATCCGGCAGCGCCACCTTCTCCGTCCAGGCCAACTGAATCGAACGAAAGAGGATCAGGAGCAGACCATGGACCTCACCGCCAACGGGCGCGGGCTCACCGCCGAGGCGACCGCGCCGATCACCATCCGCCCCTGGCTGCCCGCGGCCATCCTGTTCGCGGCCAGCATGACCTTCGCCGTCGGATCGACCTGGGACATCCAGTGGCACTCCGATGTCGGGCCCGACACCTTCTTCACGCTGCCGCACCTGTTCATCTATGCCAGTGCGGCGATCGCCGGATTCACCGGTCTCACGGTCATTCTCGTCACCTCGGCGGCGGGCCGGGCGGGGCGGCGGGTGGACGGTGAGCTGGGCGGACCCGGCATCAGCGTGTTCGGGCGGACGTTCACCGCGCCGCTGGGGTACATGGTGGCGGCGCTGGGCGCGGCGTCGTTCCTGCTGTACGGACTGTGGGATCTGTGGTGGCACAGCCTCTACGGATTCGATGCGATCATCGACTCGCCGCCGCACATCGGGCTGTTCCTGTCCAGCACGGTGATCTCGGTGGGCACGGTGATCGTGTTCGGGGCGGCGCGGGCCCATCGGTGGGGGCGGATCGGCGCGCTGTTCGCGCTGGCGCACCTGGCTACCTCGAGCACCGTCACCGCGCTGGCGGTGCAGCGGCTCAGCACCGGGACCGTGCGGTGGACGGTCGCGGTCACCGCGTTCATGGTGATTCTGCTGATGGTCGTGGGTGCGGGATTCCAGCGGTGGGGCGCGACCGTCACCGCCGTCTTCTCCTCGGCGATCCAGGGCGTGTTCTGGTGGTTCGCACCGTGGGCGGCCCGCGCCTACGCCGATTTCGTGGGATTGCCCATGCGCGAACACATCCGGGGCATTCCGGCGACTCCGGCGCTCATTCCGTTCTGCCTGATCCCGGTGGGCCTCGTGATCGATCTGCTGCTGCGGCGCACCGACAGCCCGGCGCGCCTGCTGCCCGCGCTGGCCGGCGGGCTCGGCGGGGCGATCATCGGCGGGTTCAATCCCGTGCAGCAGGTGATCATCTACGACGCCCGCCTCTCGCACGCCTCCGTCATCATCGCCACCACCGTCGCGGCCGCGCTGCTGGGTGCGCTCGGCGGCTACCTGGGCTGGCGCTTCGGCGACATGCTGCGGCTGTCCGCCCCGTCCGAGAAGGTCAGCGCATGATCAACCGTCTACTCGCCACCGCCGCAACGATTCTCGCGATTCTCGGGCTGACCGCGGGCACCGCCGCGACGGCGTCGGCGTATCAGCCCGTCAATATCGTGCACACCGAGCATGTGCAGGCCGGGCCCTACTCGCTGACCGTGGGATTCAGCGAATGGCCTTTGCGCGCAATGCAATCGCTGGACTTCACCTTCATCCCCGACGGGGGCATCGAGGACAAGACCGGCACGCTCACCGAGTACCAGCCCAACGGGAAGGTGCGCCGCGCCGAACCGCTGTCGCGGCATCCGCGCAAGCGCGACGTCTGGGGCCTGGACGTGCGCTCCCTGGATGAGCAGGGCGCGTGGACCTTCCACTTCGTCATCGACGGCCCCCAGGGCCGCGGTGAAGGCGATCTGGCGAACCTCCCGGTTCTCCAGCAGCCCGGTCCCCCACTGGGTGTGAGCTGGGCCGTCAGCACGATTCCGCTGATCGGCCTGATCGCCTTCCTCGCCTACGCCTGGCGCCGCAGCCGACGCCCGGTCACGGCCCCGCAGCCCGTCTGACGGTCAGTCGGTGGCCCCGGCGAACATGCCGGGCTCGTAGGACCCACCCTGCTGATGCAGGATGACACCGAGCCGGTTGGCGGCATTGATCATGGCCACCAACGCCACCAGGGCCGCGGTCTGGTTGTCGTCGTAGTGTTTCCGAACCTGCGCCCAGGTCTCGTCGGAGACTCCGAGGTGGGCATCCGCCAGCCTGGTGCCCTCCTCGGCGAAGGCCAGCGCCGCCTGTTCCGCCTCGCTGAACACCGACGCCTCCCGCCAGGTCGCCACCAGATTGATCCGAACCGGCGGCTCTCCCGCGGCCGCCAGCTCCTTGGTGTGCGCATCGGTACAAAAGCCACACCCATTGATCTGGCTGGCCCGCAAACTCACCAGCTCCTGGGTCGTTTTCGGCACCTCCGACTGCGTGATCACCAGACTGGCATTCGCAAACCGCTTGGCGAACTTCGCACCGACCTCATTCGCGAACATATCGAGCCGAGCACTCATAGCGTCCATCTCCTTCATCGTCAGTGGGACGACCATGAGGTGCCGGCCACCCCGGATTTGTGACACCGCCCGGCTATGACACAGGCCACATGTCCCCGCAGCGGCAGACAACCGGCCCAATCGCGGCACTCTGCGCAGGCGAGCAGCGGCCTCCCGCCAATTTCGCTGTGGTAGTGCGCGTTTGGATCCCGCGGGCGCCGGTTGAGTGTTCGCCCGTGTCGTACCGTGGGCTGCGTGGGGTTTTCCGATGGATGGGATTGCTTTGCCGCGTCGGTCGACGGAGCGTGGGTCGAGAGGAGACCGCACCGGCCAGAGGTCGCCGGCCAACTCCGGCGCGAAGCCCAGCTGATGCCTTGGCTCTCGACAGACTGGACCTCCCCCCACGACTGATCGCCTCCAGCGCTCGGACGCACGCGCTTCCGAATACGCCTCGGCCGCAAGAACACCCGATGCCTCCACAGGCAATCGCCTGCCAGCGGACTGCCAGCGCCGGCTGGAACCCTCGTGCAGGTAGGCCCGAGGACGACGTCCGCGTGTGACAACTGCGAGTTAGGGAAGTGCCATGAACGGCGACGAATCGCCACGGCGGCTGGTCGTGGGAATAAGCGGCGCCACGGGCATCGGCTACGGCCTGCGGGTGCTGGAGTTTGCCCGGAAGGCCGGTGTTGAGACGCATCTGGTCGTTACGCCCGCTGGTCAGCAGACGCGCGCTTACGAAACGGAACTGAGCGCGCGGGATCTCGCGGAAATGGCTGATGTGTCCTACCGGCCCGCCGATATCGGTGCGGCGATCGCATCCGGTTCTTTCCGGACCGTGGGGATGATCGTGGCGCCGTGCTCGATCCGCACCCTCTCGGCGATCGCTTACGCCAATGGCGACAATCTGCTCACTCGAGCCGCCGATGTGACGGTGAAGGAGCGGCGGCGCCTGGTGCTGATGGTCCGCGAGACGCCACTGACTCTCGGGCATCTGCGAGCGATGGCCGCCGCGACCGAATCCGGGGCCATCGTGATGCCGCCGGTTCCCGCGTTCTATCTGCGACCACAGAGCGTGCAGGACATCGTCGACCACACCGCGGGTCGTGCGCTGGACCTGCTCGGCATCGACATGCCCGATCTACCCCGCTGGGGAGAATAGGAAATACCTTGACCCACTTGACAAGTCTGCGTGAATTCATCGCCGAACTGGAGAAGATCGGCGAGATCCACACCATCGACAAGGAGGTCGACTGGAATCTCGAAGTCGGCGCGATCATCCGTCGCTGCTACGACTTGCGTGCTCCGGCACCACTTTTCACGAATCTCACCGGCTACACCGATACCGGCTTCCGGCTCTTCGGCGCTCCCGCGGCACTCAGCGCCCCGCAGCACCAACTGGCCCGGCTCGCACTGTCCGTGGGGCTGCCCGCCGACGCCACCGGCCAGCAGATCGTCGACGTCCTCGCCGACGCCCGCACCAAGCCGGGCATTCCGCCGACGGTGGTCGCGTCGGTCTCCGCGCCGTGCAAACAGAACATCATGCTCGGCGACGATATCGACCTGTTCGCCTTTCCGACCCCATTGATCCACGGCAATGACGGCGGCCGCTATCTCCAGACCTTCGGCGCCAATATCGTCAAGACGCCCGACGGCTCCTGGACGAACTGGTCCGTCAATCGAATGATGGTGCACGACAAGTCGACTCTGGCCTGTTTGCTGCCGCAGTCGCAGCAGATCGGCATCATCCGGGCGATGTGGACCGAGGCAGGCACTCCGATGCCGATCGCGGTGGCGCTCGGGGTCGAACCGGGCCTGGTGGTCGTGAGCGGTATGCCGCTACCCCAGGGCGTGGACGAAAGCCATTATCTGGGTGGGCTTTTCGGTGAGGGTATCGAGGTGGTACCGGCCGAAACGGTCGATCTGATGGTTCCGGCCACCGCGGAAATCGTGGTCGAGGGCCACATCCTGCTCGACGATGACGTCGAGGAGGGCCCGTTCAACGAGTACCCCGGCTATAACGCGACGGTGAGCTCGCTGAAGGCACGCTTCCAGGTCACCGCGATCACCTACCAGGACAACGCGATTCTCCCGGTGGTAGCGGCAGGGCCTCCGGTCGAGGAGGACGACACCATCACCGGCACGGCCGCCGCAGCCGAAATCCTGCACCTGCTGCGCGAGGCCGGGCTGCCGATCTCCTCGGCCTGGTACAACTTCGAGGCCGCCGTGCACTGGCTGACCCTGGCGGTCCGTGCGGACTGGCACGAGACCTCGGGACTGCCCTCTCACGAACTGGTCGACAAGGTCGCGGAGGTCGTGCTCGGTGGCCCCGCGGCGGTGCACGCGCCCAAGATCCTGCTGGTCGAGGACGATATCGACATCACCGATCTCGATCAGGTGGTGTGGGCGTTCGCGACACGCTCGCATCCCGATGTGAACCGCGGTGAATTCCATTTCGAACGCAAACTCACCGATCCCCTGGGCATCTACCTGTCCGCGGAGGAGCAGCACAGCTTCAGCGCCGGGAAGGTCATCTACAACTGCCTGCTCGCCGACCTCTATCCCGCCGGGAAGCGACCGGTAAAGGGCAGCTTCGAAAACGGCTGGCCCGTCGAGATCCAGCAGCGTGTCCTCGAGCAGTGGACGGCGTACGGGTTTTCCGAGGCGAAGTAAGGAAGGCACCGCGATGCGCATCGTCAAGACATTCACCCCCGTTCGCGTCGAGAGCGATCGCTTCTCGGTGACGGTCGACTATTACGAGCAGGCATTCGGGATCCGGTGCGACCTGCACTTCCGGTTCGAGGAGGGCAATCTCGATATCGCGACCATCGGTCCGCTGGTATTGATCGGCGGCCCCGCCGACGCACTCGCGGCCGCGCCGAAGCAGGACATCGTCATATCGGTGGACTCGCTGGAGGAATTCCAAGCGAACCTGCACGCCCAGGGCGCCACCATCGTCTCCCCGCCGGCCGACATCCCGACCGGGCGAAACATGATGGTGCACAACCCGGACGGGACACTGTTCGAGTATGTGCAGTGGTCGGACGAGAAACTCGCAGCGGTGGATCTCTCACGCCGCTCAACCGCCTAGCGCCCGTCCCACCGCGCCGCCTCGGGTCGACACGCTCTGACGCCGCTACCCGCGCTGACCGGTCCGGCCGGCGCGGGACCTCGGAAGACCGACGGGCAGAAGATCGTATGGCTATCGTCGACCGCGTCCCGAATTCGGTTGCGCAGCATGACGTCCGGCGTATCCCGGACGGTTACCGGTCAGGGCTCGAGCGACCCCGCCGGACGAGCCGCGCACAACGCACACGCGTTGTGCGCTCCCCGGCGCGCAAGTCGGCGACCGGGGTGGGCGGCAATTCCGCCTACCCCGGTCGCGAGAATCAATCTAGTGAGGCCAGCAGGCGGGGGCAGTGCTGTCCATCCAACAGTTCGAGCTTCCTGTGGGTACGAGCAGAGGGCCGAACATCCCTAACGCCATCGAGATGAAATACATGGTTTTGAACCTTTCGAAATGTGAATAGAACCGGCACAGTAGTGTGCCGTCGCGCCGGCGTGCAGCCCCGACTCCCAGGGGCGCCGTTTCAGTGGTGGATCACCTCGCCGAGCCGCGGCAGGACGAGTCGCTTCCAGCTGCGCTCCGTGGCGTTGCGTGCCATCTTCTGCCGGCGGTCTTCGATGTCGAAACCTGTCTGCGTCAGCAGAAGTCGTGTGCCACGACCCTGCGGCCGCAGTGTCCAGTCGACAATCCAGCGAGCGGGGTACTCGGCCTGCCGATATATCCAGCTGTAGGTCAACTGCTCACACGGCCGAGCCGCCAGCACCTCGCAGATGATCTCGTTGGGCGATGAGTCCGGGATGGTGAATCGGAAGTGGGTGCCGGCCGAGGCGGCGAACCCGGTCGGTCGAAGCAGCCACCGCTCCAGCAGATCCGGCTCCGTCAACGCGCGCCACACAGCGTCCGGTGGCTGTCGGAAGAAGCTGCCGAGCTCGACTGCGGCGGGATTCAGCTGTGGATCAGCGATCACCGGCTCACCACCGCGACGAGGGGCGATACTGCCGCCAGGCTGCTCAATTCGCCTGGCCTTCCTTGTATTTCGCTTCCATTTCCGCGGCGAGCTGCGGCTTCTCCGCCTCCATCTTCTGGACGTAGGCGACCGCGTCGCCGACGGTTCGCAGACTCGCAAGGTCCTCGTCGGGAACCTTCACGCTGTACCTGTCCTCCAGTTGCACAGCGATCTCCACCAGTGACAACGAGTCGATGTCCAGATCGTCGACGAAGGATTTCTCGATCACCACCTCCGCGGCGTCGATACCCGTCACCTCCTCGACGATCTCCGCGATGCCGGCGACGATTTCTTCTTGCGTGGTAGCCACGAAACACCCTCCTCGGTGTGACGACATATGCGTAGTACTCCACTCGTCCTCCACGACCGCTTCGGTTTCCGCTGTCGGGGTCGGACGGGAGTGCCCAGTACGCTAAAAGCTCCAGTGGGGTGGAGGTTCAACAGGTTGTGACGGACGACACACAATCCGGTGTGCCGGTGAGCATCGGGGAGTTGGCGCGCGGCACCGGCCTTCCGGTGCGGACGATCCGGTTCTATTGCGACGAAGGCATTCTGGAATCCCAGCGCAGCGCGGGCGGGCATCGGATTTTCGACGCCGACAGCGCCACCGAACGACTGCTGCTGGTGCGGCGGTTGCGCGCGCTCGGTCTCGGGTTGGACTCGATCACCGGCGTGCTGCGAGAAGAGCGGTCGATGGCGGAGGCCATCGCTGCCGAAAGTGCACGGCTCGATATCGAACTCAGGTCGCTGGCGTGGCGGCGGGCGTCACTGCGCGCCATGGAGGCGGTTGCCCCGGCACACCGGGCCGAGCGACTCGCGTTGCTGGCCGCCGCGCAGGACGGTGGCGCGGTGCACGATTGCCTCGTACGGTTCTGGCGGCGCATTCTCACACCGATACCGCGGTCCGACAGCGATATGTGGGTGTGCTGGAAGCCGGGGTCCTCGGCGCGGTCGTAGGGTCTCGGGTGCCCCGGGGTTCCGGGTGTGGCTACGGAAGGTCAACGGGCGGGCGTCATCTCGGGCGGCTGACCGACCGTTGGCAGGGCGCGGGAATGCCGAGTGGAGGTTGTCCAGCTGTTGCCATGCGGACCAGGTCGGCAGGTCGGGACTACCGCCAGTGGTGGTCGCCGAGCGCCGCTGCTTCGGAACCACCGTCGGCGAAGATGACCTGACCGGTTACGAAACGGTTGGCCTCACCGGCGAGCCAGCAGATGAGTTCCGCAACCCATTCCGGACGGCCCGGGAACCCGCCGAAGGGTTGTGGCGCAGCGGTTTCGACAGCCTTGCGCACGTTGTCATCAGCGAAGATCCACGCGGCTGCCGGAGTGTCGACGACACCCGAGGCAACTGCATTGAGCGCTATGCCGGCTCCGGCCCACTCGGCGGTCGGAGCGACATTGCGCACCCAGCGGTTCAAGGCGCGCTTGGCAGTCCCGTAACCAGCGGTCGCGCCACCGGCAGCCGGATCGTTGGCCAGATACGCGACGGCAGCAGCCTCATCGCCGTCGAGGCATGCCTGCATGATGCGTTCGTCCGCAGGTGCCAGCGACGATGTCGACGACACCGCCACCGCGCGGGGCGCGGGACTGTGCGCCAGCAACGGACGAAGGCCCTCCAACGTTGCGACAGTGCCGAAGTAATTCGTTTCCAGCATGCCGGTCCGGCCGCCGCCTGCAATCGCCAGCACCGCATCGATCGGCCCAACCTCACCCACCTGGTCGACGAGTGAGCGACGACCTCGCGGCGTGGACAGATCAGCTTGGACCTCAGCGTTTTCGAGATCGCATCCGATGACCCTGGCACCGCGTTCACGGAGCAGCGCAGCAGTCGCCGCGCCGATTCCCGATGCCGAACCGGTAACCACATAAGTACGTCCGGCGGTCCCTGCCTGCGATGTCATCGCGCCCCTTTTCATCACCCGACCGGCACCGCGCACTCACACCTCGCCGATGCCGGAACAACCCCAACACCCTATGTAGGCGTCGCCACGGTGCGCATCCAGAGAAACCGAGACGCCTACGCGCAGTGCGCCGAGGATCTCTATGGCCGGCAGCGTAATTGCCCGACCTCTTGCCGGTCATGGATTATTCGCGGGGTACGCACAGCCGCGTCTCGGCCTCTGTCGGGATCGCCGAGGGGTCCACTAATGGTCAGCCACGAATGCCGTTTGCAGGGGGATGGTTTCGTACTCCGGTTGCTGCGTGTCGCCATTGCAGCCGATATCGGCGACGACGAACATCGGTGTGTGGTCGTCGGCCTCTGCCAGCAGGGTTCCGGAGGTATCCCACAGAGCGGCGCGGCCGCACCCGGTGACCGGGCCCGCAGGCCCCACGTGGTTGGCAAGGGCCACGTAAACGTTCGCACGGTCTGCGATGCCTGGATATATCGACGCACGTTCGGCGATGCCGCGACCGGTGCCGTACAGGGCGCTGGCCAGATGAACGTCACAACCATCGTCGGCGATTCGGCCGACCAAGTCGGGGAAATGGTTGTCGAAGCAAGTGGCAAGGGAGAAACGTAAACCCTGGAGTTCGAAGCGGCCGTCCTTGTCCGCGGAGGTGAAGAACTGCTGCTCTTCCTCAAACAAATGCTGTTTGTGATAGGTGGTGAGCAGATCGCCGGCGGCGCTGTAGACGTAAGTGGCGATCACGGGACGGTGACCGCCGAGGTCGGGGGCAGCGCAGTTCACAACGGTCGCTATCCCGCTGGTGCGCAGCGGATCCAGGCGAGGGTCATCGGCGCGGAGCCACAGGCTCTCATCGGCTGCAGTGGCGGCCAGTTCGTATCCGGTCACCGCTAGTTCCGGAAACACGATCAGCTCGGCGGAGTCTGCGCCTGCCTGTTCGGCAAGCCTGACCATTTGTCCGATATTGGCCCGGACATCGGTGGGTGCGCAAGTGAGCTGTGCCGCTGCGACTCTCATGCGCTGCAGATTACGCCGCACAATGTGAATGCAGTGACCTACGCGGTCGATGTCTTCCTCGATCGGGTGTGCCGGCCCCTCCAGCCTCCGCCAAATGACCATCCGCGACACTCTCGACGCCCCTGGACGACGTCGCCACCCTCACCAACGCCTATACTCCCTGAGCCATCCTCGGCCTGCGCGGTGCGTCACGTCCGCACCCGGCTCATCGTGCACAGCCGAGGGAGCCTGACCTCTCCAAAATGATTTGCAGTGTTGGCACTTTCAGCGAATTCCAGGCGCGACGGTCTGCGCGGCGGGATGCGCAGTCGCAGAGCCTCGCCTTTCCGGGTATAGGTCCGTCGACAGCCATCCCTGTTCGCCAGGCCGTCGAGAACACGGCGGAGGAAAAAGGAAGCCCGGCCGCGCGCCAACCAGCGTGAAACATGACCGAGCAGAGGAGTTCAGCAGTGGTAGCTACCGAGCAGGATCAGTTCTTCCACACACTGATCCAGTCGGCCCAGCGACTATCGTTCGACCCACGATGTCCGGAGCTGTATGAGCCGGAGCCCGACGCCGATCAGCGCTATGGAATGACCGTGCAGTGGTCGCCGCTGTTCGACACCCCGATCTGGGCGTCGATGTCGGAGCAGCAACGAATCCTGTTGACCCGCTGCGAAGTAGCGCAGTTCCTCGGTATCGCGATCTGGCTCGAAGTCGGACTGCAAGTCGCGCTGTTGCGCGCCAATCACGGTGCCGACCCCGCTCGCCCCGACATCGCGTTTCTGCTCAACGAATGCGCCGACGAGAACCTGCATTCGCTGATGTTCATCAAGGGCGTCGAGAGCATCGGAGCACACTTCTATCCCCACGACCGGCTGCAGAAACTGCTGGGCCGGCTGTTCGCGATGTTCGCCTGGCACGAGGTCACCTACGGGATCGTGCTGGCCGGGGAGGAAATCTTCGACGCCATGCAACGCGACTGGATGACAGACGCCACAGTCGCCGACGCGATACGCCGCACCTCCTACATCCACGTCGTCGAGGAATCACGGCACATGGCCTTCGCCCGCCGCCGCATTCGCGACCAGCTCACCTCCATCTCGCGGCCACGACGGTTCCTGAGCACGATCGCCATCGCCGTCGGAACCCACGTCGTGGCCAAGAGCCTGATCAACCGGCGCGTCTACGAAGAACTCGGACTGCGCTGGCCGGAGGTGAAATCCGCGATCGACGCCAACGAGCACCACCGCATGATGTTCCGCTCGGCCACCGGCTCGTTCATCGAGTTCCTCCACCGCGAAGGCCTGCTCAACCGGGTCGCTCGACGTATCTACCGCGCCTCGAACCTGCTCTGACCTCTCGAAAGCGATTATGGCCCACGTCATCCTGGGACACTGTTGCAAGGACGTCTCCTGCCTGAGCGCCTGTCCGCGCGACTGCATCCGCCCCCGCCCCGGCGACACCGACTTCGCCACCACGCCGACACTGCACATCGACCCGAACTCCTGCATCGACTGCACCGCCTGCGTCGACGCCTGCCCCACCTCAGCGATCAAACCCGACCACGCCCTCACCGCGACCGAACAACACCATATCCGCCGCAACAGCGACTACTTCGCACACACCGGGCCCCGAACCACATCCGGCCGGCGACCGGCAACGCCTCTCCCACGGCCTTCGAACGTCGGTGGCCGACAGCCCCGCATCGCAGTCGTCGGCGCCGGCCCCGCCGCCATGTACACCATTCGTGAGCTGCTGCGACGGTCCAGCTTCGTCGACGTCACCGTCTACGAACGCCACGCCCACCTCGGCGGCCTGCTGCGTAGGGCCATCGCACCCGACGCCGACCTGCGCGAAATGCTGAGCCTGTTCGATGTTCCATTCGGCGACGACCGGGTCAACGTCGTCTACAACACCGAGATCGGCCGCGATCTCTCCCTCGAAGACTTGCGCCGCCGGTTCGACGCGGTGGTCTTCGCCCACGGCGCCTCGATTCCCCGCCCCCTCACCCGATCCGACTCATCATTGCCCGTCGGTGTGTACGACGCACTCGATGTCCTTGCCAGCGTGAACAACCCATCCCCCGCCGAGCCGCCGCCCCTCGGGCCGCATTGCCTCATCGCCGGCGCCGGAAACGTCGCCCTCGAGGTGATCAGACACCTCGCCCACCAACACAGCACATCTCCGAGCATCGCCGCACTGACACAGGTGACCGTCCTGTCCCGTGCCCGCGCAGACCGGTCCGCATTTGCCACCCCCGCCATGCAGGACATCCTGGCCCTGCCCAATCTGGCGATACACACGACCAGAACCCCGGACCATGAACCCGGCTCCGCAGCCGGCCAACCGCTGAGACCGGCGATGAACCACCCAGCGAATCCGAACGACCGAGACGACACCCGGCTGCCAGTCGTGTTCTGCTTCGGACAGCACGTGACGAACATCGAGTCGACGGGCACCGGCGAATTGACCGTGTATACGACCGGCGGGCACACGTTCCCGGCCAGCACGGTGGTGCGTGCCATCGGGTTCCGCACCGCACCTATCGACGGACTCCCCGACACACACAACGGTCAGATCCTCAACCGAAACGGCAGAGTCATTTCTCCGACAACCAGGGATCCTCTGCGCGGCGTGTACGTCGTCGGATGGGCCAAACGCGGCGCACACGGTGGAATCGGCGAAAACCGCGTCTGCGCCGCCGAAACAGTCGAGCAACTCGCGATCGACCTCCATCTGACCCGCGCGACCCACCAGCCGAGCACGGCCATGTGAGCTGCCCCCCACCCAAACCTCCACGCCGACACGATCATCCACGCGGTGATGCCGTGCCCCATTGAGCCCGAGCCGCATTTCACGCTGACCAAACCTGCCAGCGCGGCTGCCGAATTGCGGACGACCGGTGCAATCCCGCACAGACCGCCGTCGAACAGCAGTTTCGCGCCAATTCCTCAGCCGTAGTGCGCGTTCAGAACGGTTGGACCGGCCGTTCATCCGCGACGTGGTCGAAGACTTCAGCGAGTGACCTAGCCCGTCTCGGTGGTCACGGACCTCGAGGGTCGGGATCGGGGTGGCGTGGAGCATCACGGACAACGGTGAACCGTATCCTGGTGTGGTGCTTGCGCTTTACAGTGCTGCGGTCGCCCTGGTCACCGGTGCTACGTCGGCGTGGTTGAGCTACTATTTCGGCTCGCGGAAAGAGCTCTTCGCTTGGCAGCGGGAGCAAGCGAGACCGCTTTTACGCATGCGCACGGGCTGATCTGGGAATCCTGGCCCCGCTGCCGAGCCCGGCGCCGCTTCCGCATCGGAGGGAGGTCACCAGTTCAGCTGACGTGGAGCCGGGCCTCAGCGATCGCGCTCCCTCGAGTTGACCGGCGGTGGATCCGGCAGCGGCAGGACCGCACCGCGGGCATGGGTTTCCTCGGGGTGGATCGTGATGACGTCCAGCCGCCGCACCAGTGAGCGGGGTATCTGCCCGTCGGTGAAATGCTCCGGTCCGGGAACGATGACCGCTTCCGCGTCGAGGCGAGTGGCTCGAGCCTTCAGCCGGGCCAGCGGCGGCCGGCCCGATTTCGGGTCGTAGACGACCACCTCGGCCAGGTCGTAGCCGTAGCGCTCGGCGAGCCTCCGCACCTGGGTCTCGTCCCAAAGCTGGCCCATCCCCGACACATCCGTCCGGAGGTAGCCGAGACATGTTGGCTTGTATCGCATGATCACCCCTGACTCCTGGTGTCCGTCGAGCGGGATAGTTCCGTGGAAGTCCACATAGGCGCAGTCCTCGTCCCCTTCCCCAGCGTCCCGGAGCTCGATCAGACCATCTGTGAACTCGAAGAGCCGTGTACGCCTCCACATTTCGATCTCCCGTCTGCCGTTCGATTGGCAACTCGGGACCGGGAGATGCACGTCCGAACCCGAGCGCCTGTCCCGACGGTACGAAGACGGGCCTGGCGGGAGCCATCAGTGTGCTCGACTTTGCTGCAAATCTTTCACGGTGGCCCACGCCCGAGCTGACCGGAGAACTATGGTTGATGCACGGGAAAACCTGCGCACACTGCTAGACAGGGGGCAGCATCATGCGCCTTTCGTTTCTTGGTAGGGGCGGTTCCGATGTTGGGCAATGCCCAGCGCTCTACCTCACCGATCGCGGTACCTACGTCGTAGTGGGGTGGATGACCGATCGGCTCGAGACCGTGGAGATCCCGCACCTTCTGCTCGGATTCCTCGCGCCGGACACCTTCATCGGCGTGGCTCTTTCCGACACGGGCCGTGGAACGTTCACGCTGACCGGAAACCCGATGTGTGACCCAGAGATTGTGGACGAGCTCGCTATGGAACCGAACGAGACAGCGATCGAGGTTCCGGTGGCGGAGAGGAGCTTCTACGGTGCTACTACTGCCGCATGATCCGCCCGACTGGGTGAGTCTGTTCCGCGACTGCAAGCACGACGCGTTCCACCTGGAAGTCAGGGACGCCTATGCGGTACCGCAAGAGTCCGAACGGTTCCGCCGTTTCCTGGCCGGTGAGCCCGCTCTCCAGGATGAACACAAGGACCGATGGAACGACCTGATCCGAGAGACCACCGGCCGAGGGGTCATCGTCAGCAGGATTCGCGTAGTCACCGAACCGATTACCGACTATCACCGCTGGCTGCTGTCGGTGACCGGCACCAACACGACAGCCGGTGAGGACATCCGTTATGTGCCGAGGCAACTCGCGGGAACAGTCCCGCCGGACGACTGGTGGCTCATCGACAACGAGAGGGTTGTCTACAACCTGGTGAACGAGAACGGGAAACCGGCGGGACTCGCGGTGACCACCGATCCGGGAATCGTCGCGTACTCCCGCAGCGTGAAGGACCGACTGTGGGACCTGAGCACGCCTTTCACCGAATACGTCGAGAACGAGCACGCCCGACAGTGACGAGCGGCGTTCAAGATGCGAGGGAAGCTCTCGGACTACGTCTCCGGGAGCTTCGCCTCAGGGCGAGTCTCACCGGGCGCAAGTTGGCTCAGCTGTGCGGTTGGCATGAGTCGAAGGTCAGCAAAATCGAATACGGGCGAATCACACCGACCGATGCGGACATCCGGGCCTACTGCCTGTATACCGGCGCGGACAATCAGGCGGCTGATCTGCTGGCTACCCTGCACACGATCGATAGCGCTTACCTCGAATGGCGACGCATCCTCGGCACCGGATTGAAGCATCGTCAACAGAAAGCGCTGAAGCTCGAGGCCGAAGCAATCCACATTCGCGACTATCAGCCACAGATCGTCCCGGGCCTTCTCCAGACCGCGGAATACGCAGCAGCGAAACTACGGCGCGGCATGGAGTTCCATCAGATACCCGACGATGTCGACGAGGCCGTATCGAAACGCATAGAACGCCAACGCATCCTGTACCAGCGGCACCACTTGTTCCACTTCCTCATCGCTGAGCAAGCGTTGTACACCACGGTCGGTACCGACGCCGTCATGATCGGCCAGCTCGACCGGTTGGCCACCATCCTCGGGATGCCCCGCATCACGCTCGGAATCATCCCGGTAACCGCTGAGGCTCTGGTCGTCTCCACGAACTTCGCCATGTTCGACAACCGCCTCGTCATGGTGGAAGGAACGGCGGCGGAGCTGACGATTACTCAGCCCCGCGAGGTAGCGACCTACAGCCGGGCGTTCAAAGGGCTTGCCGGCCAATCGGTAACCGGCGAACCGGCTCGAGTATTGATCCGCAACGCCATCGAGTCACGGTCAGGTTAGGCGAAGGCCGGCCGCCGCAGCACCTTGTGCGCGGGTTCACGATGCCATCACTGCCGGCTGGGAATTCGGTCGCGTGGCGGGTGTAGGCATGTGGTTCAATCGGGACGTGATGATGTTTGCGCGGGGCTGGTGGCTGCTTTCTCAGCGGCTTTGAACTGTGCGTTTGGGCCGCCACATCGGGCGGCCATGATTTGTGTTCTGCGGCTTCCTGTTCCGGTCGGTGTGGCTGATTCGAGAGGAAAAGGATTGCGGGATGAGCTTCGGCGATGACACGGGTTTCGGCGATGAGGTGGGCGGGTTTCTGATCACCTCGCGGGGGCTGGATGAGTATCGGGCGATGTTCGGTCTCGGGCCTGCAGATCTCGGGGGTCGGATCCTTGATTGCCCTGCTGGGGCGGCGAGCTTCGCCGCCGAGGTGGCGCGGTTCGGGGGTGATGTGACCGCCTGTGACGCGGCGTATTTCGACTTCGATGGCGTTGAGGTCGGGGAGGTTTGCCGAGCCCAGACCGATCTAGGCGACCGGTATGTCCGGGCCCATCCGGGCGACTACTGCTGGACGTTCTTCACCGATCCGGATGATCACCATCGGCGGCGGCGGTCGGCGGTCGAGCTCTTCGTCGCCGATCGGCAGCGAAATCCGGATCGATATGTTCCTGCGGAACTGCCTCGACTTCCGTTCCCTGACAACGCCTTCGACTTGGTGCTGAGCTCACATCTGCTCTTCTCCTATGCCGACGGACTCGGATACGACTTCCACGTACGCGCGATCACCGAGCTGATCCGGGTCAGCCGCGGCGACGTGCGGATCTTCCCTCTGGTGCCCACCGGATCGGCGCAGGTCTATCCGCGGTTGAATGAACTGCGCGGTGACCTTCTGAATCTCGGTATCACCAGCGACGTCGTCGAGGTCGAGTACGAATTCCAGCAGGGTGCCGATCAAATGATGGTGTGCCGCAAGGACCCTCGTGACAGTGAGTGATCGCGCTGAGCCAAGGCATTGAAGGCGCTGAGGATGTTGGGCAACCTCCAGAGTCGGGGCTTCCCAGCAACATTCGTCAGCGGGCCAACGGCCGGGCGTTCGCGAGGATCGCATCGACCGTTTCGCCGACGGTGAGATCGGAGCTGTCGAGCCACAGGCCGAGGGGCGGGGTTTCGCCGCGCAGGACGCTGTCCAGGTCGTTCACGGTGAAGGCCCCGTACGCGTTCTTCGGGCGGGCGGCCTCGCGCCGCGCCACCGCGTCCGGACTCGGAGCGAGCACCACGACGTAGAGCGGGTCGGTGCGGATCCGGCCGATCAGGTAGGGCAGCAGGTCGCCGAGCACGACATCCTGCACCACCGCCGTGAACCCCGCCGCCGCGTAGGAGTCGGCCACCTCGGCGGCGAGGCGGTGCCGCAGGCGGAGCTGTTCGAGCGCTTCGGGACTCGGCTCGGGGGTCATGTCGGCGCGCCCTCCCACCAGAAAACGCCGGAAGACGTCACCGCGCACATGGGCCGAGCGCGGCAGCCGCTCGGCGAGGGCCTGCGCCACGGTCGATTTCCCGGCGGCCTGAATACCGGTGATCAGATAGACGGCGGAGGATTCACCAGGACCGGGCATGGTCCGGACGGTAGCCGACGAGCCGCCACCCCCGCAGCGACCTTTCCGCTCCCGGCGAGTCGCCCGACCCCCCGGCCGTGAGTAACGGCGCTGAGTACTTCGGCGGATTCGGCGTGCCGCGTCGGTCAATACTGTTGCGGTGTCGGCATATTCGGGAGGAAAGGCGGCACGGCGATGAACTCTCCACACTGGCAGGGGTCCGAGGCCTCGCGACGGGCGCTCGAGGCAGCCCGGGAATCGGGACGGCTGGCAGGCGGCGGGGGCGGTGGCGGAGCCGGCGGCGGGTGCTCGACGAGCACGGTCCTCGCACTGCTGATCGTCCTGACCGTCCTGGGTCTCGCCGCGCCGATCGCCTGGCGGATTCTCACCGAAGTCGGCCGCTAGCGCCGGCCCGCGCTTCGCGACGCATCAAGCCTTCGCCCACGCGGCACCGGCCTCCAGCTCCGAAACGGTATGGACACGCGGGTGATCACTTGCCGTATTCGGGCACACACGGAGCCCGGGTTCGCCTAGCGTGAGCGGGGTTGACGTCGAGAGGGGTCAAGAATGCGGGCCGGGATGCTGAGCGTGGCGGAGCTGGTGGCACGGGTCGAGGCGGGAACGCTGGACACGGTGCTGGTGGCCATGACCGACATGCAGGGGCGATTACAGGGAAAGCGTTGTTCGGCACGGTATTTCGTGGAGGAGGTACTGGATCGGGCGACGGAGGCGTGTAACTACCTGCTGGCCGTCGACGTGGAGATGACCACGGTCGAGGGCTACGAGATGTCCTCCTGGGACACCGGCTACGGCGATTTCGTGCTGCGCCCGGACCTGGGCACGCTACGGCTGGTGCCGTGGTGGCCGGGCACCGCGCTGGTGCTCTGCGACGTCGAGCAGGTGGACCCGCACGGCCGGCCAGGGCAGCCCGTGGCCGCCTCACCCCGGCAGGTGCTGCGCGCCCAGCTGGATCGCCTGGCCGAGCGCGGCCTGTCCGCCTATGTCGGCACGGAACTCGAATTCCTCGTCTTCGACGACACCTACGAGTCCGCCTTCCGCAGCGGCTACCGCGATCTCACCCCCGCCAACCAGTACAACGTCGACTACTCGATGCTCGGCACCGCCCGCATCGAACCGCTGCTGCGCCGCATCCGCACCGACATGTCCGGCGCGGGAATGTATGTCGAGTCCGCCAAGGGCGAATGCAATCCCGGTCAGCACGAGATCGCCTTCCGCTACGACGAGGCCCTGGTCACCTGCGACAACCACACCATCTACAAGACCGGAGCCAAGGAGATCGCCGCCCAGGAGGGCCGCAGCATCACCTTCATGGCGAAATACAATGAGCGGGAAGGCAATTCCTGCCACATCCACCTGAGCCTGCGCAACAGCGCGGGCGAGCCGGTCTTCGCCGACGGCGACGACCCCTCGGCACTGATGCGCCACTTCATCGCGGGCCAGCTGGACTGCCTGCGCGAACTCACCTACCTGCTGGCCCCGAACATCAACTCCTACAAACGATTCCAGGCCGGCAGCTTCGCGCCCACCGCCCTGGCCTGGGGCCGCGACAATCGCACCTGCGCCCTGCGCGTCGTCGGCCACGGCCCGTCGCTGCGCCTGGAGAACCGCATCCCGGGCGGCGATGTGAACCCGTATCTGGCGGTCGCCGCGGCCATCGCGGCCGGTCTGCACGGTATCGAGCAGCAGCTCCCGCTGGAGCCGGAGTTCCATGGCAACGCCTACCGTTCGCACCGCCCGCGCGTCCCGCACACCCTGCGCGAGGCCGCGCAGCTGTTCGGTGACAGCAAGATCGCCCAGAAGGCGTTCGGTCCGGAGGTGGTGCGGCACTACCGCAATGCCGCGCAGGTCGAGCTGGACGCCTTCGACGCGGCGGTGACCGACTGGGAGCGGATCCGTGGCTTCGAACGACTCTGACCCCGGGCGCCGGCCCGTCATCGGCCTGCCCACGTACTCCGAACGCACCCGCTTCGGCCACTGGGACGTCGACGCCGCGGTGCTGGCCCGCACCTACGTCGACCTGACCGAACGTGCGGGCGGCATCCCGGTCCTGTTGCCGCCCAGCGGAACTCCGCGCCCCGAGCTCGTCGACCGGCTCGACGGCCTGATGCTGACCGGCGGCGCGGACCTCGATCCCGCCCGCTACGGCGCGCCACCGCATCCCGCCACCGGCGGCCTGCGCCCCGACCGCGACGAGTCCGAGTTCGGGCTCTTCGCGCTCGCCCGCGCCGCGGGCCTGCCGGTCCTGGCCGTCTGCCGCGGACTGCAATTGGTGAACGTCGCCCTGGGCGGCACCCTGCTGCAGCACGTCCCGGATGCCGTGGGGCACACCGACCACTCCCGCTCCCCCGGCGTCTTCACGGTCAACACCGTCACCACGGTCCCCGGCAGCCGCCTCGCCGCCATCGTCGGTCCCGAGGCGAAAGCGCACTGCCACCACCATCAGGCCATCGGCACGCTCGCCCCCGGCCTCACCGCCACCGGGCACTCAGCGGACGGCATCATCGAGGCCGCCGAGACCAGCGAGGACCCGTTCCTGCTGGGCGTGCAATGGCATCCCGAGGAGAACCCGACCGACCTCCGCCTCATGCGGGCCCTGGTCGACCATGCGGCACAGTACGGAAAGGAGCGCACCCCGTGACAACCACCGACATCGTCAATCCCGCCACCGAGCAGGCGCTGGCCACCATCGCCGCGGCCGACACGGCCGCCACCGACGCCGCCATCGAACGCGCGCACCGGGCGACGGCGAGCTGGCGCGCCGTCGCCCCCGGCGACCGGGCGCGGCTGCTGCGCCGCTTCGCCGAGGCGGTGGACGCCGAGATCGAGCAGCTGGCCCGGCTCGAGGTCAGCAATGCCGGCCACACCATCGGCAATGCCCGCTGGGAGGCCGGCAATGTCCGCGACGTCCTGCACTACAGCGCGGGCATGCCGGAACGCCTGCTGGGCAATCAGATTCCGGTCCCGGGCGGCGTGAACATCACCTTCTGCGAGCCGCTGGGCGTGGTCGGCATCATCGTGCCCTGGAACTTCCCCATGCCCATCGCGGCCTGGGGCTTCGGTCCCGCGCTGGCCGCCGGGAACACCGTGGTGCTCAAACCGGCCGAGCTCACCCCGCTCACCGCCATCCGGCTCGGCGAGCTCGCCGTGGAGGCGGGCCTGCCCGAGGACGTCTTCCAGGTGATCCCGGGTCGCGGCGGGGTGGTCGGGGCCCGCTTCGTCACCCATCCGGCCGTGCGCAAGGTGGTGTTCACCGGTTCCACCGAGGTGGGCAGGCAGATCATGGCCGGCTGCGCCGAGCAGGTGAAGCGGGTGACCCTCGAATTGGGCGGCAAGAGCGCCAATATCGTGTTCGCCGACGCGGACCTCGAGCGCGCCGCCGCCACCGCGCCCTACGGCGTCTTCGACAATGCCGGTCAGGACTGCTGCGCCCGCTCCCGGATCCTGGTGCAGCGCAGCGTCTTCGATCGCTTCCTGGGACTGCTCGAACCCGCGGTCCAGGGCGTGCGGGTGGGCGATCCGTCCGACGAGTCGACCGAGATGGGACCCCTCATCTCCGCCGCCCACCGCGACCGCGTCGCCGGATTCCTCGAACCGTCGACCAAGGTGGCGTTCACCGGCTCCCGCCCCGACGGACCCGGATACTGGTTCGCCCCCACCGTCGTTCTCCCGTCCAGCCCCGAGGACCGGGTGCTCACCGAGGAGGTCTTCGGCCCGGTGGTGGCGGTGGTGCCCTTCGAGGACGAGGCCGACGCCCTGCGCATCGCCAACGACACCCCCTACGGTCTGTCCGGCTCCATCTGGACCAGCGATGTCGGGCGGGCGCTGCGGGTGGCCCGCGGGGTCGAGGCCGGGAACCTGTCGGTGAATTCCCATTCCTCCGTGCGCTATTGGACGCCGTTCGGCGGATTCAAGCAGTCCGGTCTGGGGCGCGAACTCGGCCCCGACGCCGCCCGCGCCTTCACCGAGACCAAGAACGTCTTCCTCGCCACCGAGTAACCCGCTTCTCATCGAAGGAGATACGTTGCAGCGCTTACAGGATCGAGTCGCGGTCGTCACCGGCGGCGGCAGCGGCATCGGGCTGGCCACCGTCCGGCGCTTCGCCCAGGAGGGCGCGAAGGTCGTGGTCGCCGATATCGACGCCACCAGCGGCGAGGCCGCCGCGGCCGAGGCCGGCGGGCTCTACGTGAAGGTCGACGTCACCGACGAGGAGCAGGTGCGGGACCTGTTCCAGGCCGCCGTCGACACCTACGGCGGCCTCGACATCGCATTCAACAACGCGGGCATCTCACCGCCGGAGGACGATTCGATCCTCACCACCGGCATCGATGCCTGGAAACGGGTACAGGAGGTCAATCTGACCTCCGTCTACCTGTGCAGCAAGTACGCCATCGAGCACATGCTCGAACGCGGCCGGGGCTCGGTCATCAATACCGCGTCCTTCGTGGCCGTCATGGGCGCGGCCACCTCTCAGATCTCCTACACCGCCTCCAAGGGCGGCGTGCTGGCCATGAGCCGGGAGCTGGGAGTCCAGTTCGCACGCCAGGGCATTCGCGTGAACGCGCTGTGTCCCGGACCGGTCAACACTCCCCTGTTGCAGGAGCTGTTCGCCAAGGATCCCGAACGCGCCGCGCGCCGCCTGGTGCACATTCCCGTCGGCCGATTCGCCGAGCCGGAGGAGATCGCCGCCGCCGTGGCCTTCCTCGCCAGCGACGATTCCTCCTTCATCACCGCCTCGCAGTTCATGGTCGACGGCGGTATTGCGGGCGCGTACGTGACGCCCCTGTAGCGCAACGGTTTTCGGGCGCTCCGGTTCAGGCGCCGACGGGGGCCTGGTCGACTTCCGGCGGCTCCTCCACGGTTCGTCTGGGCCCGGTGAACCAGCGCCGGGCCGAGACGAACCACCAGACGGCGATCGCGCCCACCACCCCCACCAGGGTGAGGGGCGCGTAATTCACCGCGTTCCAGGTGAATCCGTCCACCCACGGATACCCGTGGTCGTCGGTCGGCAGGATGAACAGCACGCTGATGATCACGATCCAGACCAGCGCGATGATCCCGATCGGCCGATACCAGCGGCCCAGCTGCCACGGCCCGGCCTGGAATCGGTTGCCGCGCAACAGCCGCAGCAGCACCGGAATCCCGTAGGCGATGTACAGGCCGATGGTGGCCACCGAGGTGGCGGCGGCGTACGCGGTCGGGGCATTGGCGGCGGGCACCAGCATCGACGGAATCAGCAGGATGAACGCGAACACCGAGACGAAGAAGACCGCGTTCACCGGCACCCGGCGGGCCGACAGCTTCGCCCACAGCTTGGATCCCGGCACCGCACCGTCGCGTGCGAAGGCGAACAGCATGCGGGAGGCCGCGGTGACCGAGGCATAGCCGCAGAACAATTGGGCGACAGCGGCGATGATCAGTAGCAGCCCCGACCAGAACGAATTCAGCGAATTCTGCAGGATGTAGATGACCGGATAGCCACTGTTCTTGGCCGGATCCAGCGCATCGTCGAGATTCGGGATCGCGAACGTCACCGCCATGATGAGCAGGTACCCCGCGATCGCCGACACCACAATGGTGTTGATGATCCCCTTGGCCGCCATGCGCGAGGCGTCGTGCGTCTCCTCCGACATGTGCGCCGACGCGTCGTACCCGGTGAACGTGTACTGCGCGTGCAGCAGCCCGAGCAGGAAGCTGAACGCCACCCCGCCGAACCCGATCGCACTGTTGTCCACGGTCTTGGTGAACACGAAGCCGATGCTCTGGTGGTGGCGTGCACCGAAACCCAGCACCACCACGAAGATGGCCACACCGCCCACATGCCACCAGGCCGACACATTGTTGATGACCGCCGACAGGTGCGGGCCGATGATGTTCAGCACCGCGTGCAGCACCAGAATCCCGGAGAACACCGCGAAGATGGCGTTGCGGTCGGTCCCGATATCCCATCCGATCACGTTCAGCACCGCGGTGGTGAAGATGGCCGCGCCGTAATCGATGGCCGCGGTCACCGCGATCTGCCCGATCAGGTTGAACCAGCCGGTGAACCAGCCCCACACCGGCCCACCCAGCTCCGACGCCCACCAGTACAGTCCGCCCGATGTCGGATAGGCCGAGGCCAATTCGGCCATGGCCAGCCCGACGAACAACACCATGACCGAGACCAGCGGCCAGCCCCACGCCATGGTGATCGGCCCGCCATTGGACAGGCCGATCCCGTAACTCGCCAGGCCGCCGGTGAGAATCGAGACAATGGTGAAACTGATCGCGAAATTGGAGAATCCGGACCAGGATCGCGCCAATTCCTGTTTGTAACCGAGTTCGGCGAGCCGCCGTTCATCATCGGATCGAGGCTGGGTTGCGGTCATGCTAGCTCCCGAGTGAAAACGCCGCCCTCACACGGCGTTTGCCAGGAGCCCAGTGTGCGGTAATCCCGTGCCGAACCGCAGCCCAACGGGCAAACTAGTCGCCCGGTTCGGAAACCGTGAGGCGCTCGCGGTGCAGGACCAGCTCGGTGGTGTGCGCCGCGTACGCCGCGGGCGCGTCCTCCCAAGCGGCGGGCCCGGTCCGGACGAACTGCAGCTCACGCATCCGACCGCTGCCCCTGGGCGAGGGCGGCCAGTTCCTTGAACTTCACGACCGCTCCGGCTGCGCCCCAGGTGCCCTCGGGCTGCTCGTGGATCAGCACCCACACCCGCAGCGCCTCACTCTGACCGAGACCCGCTGCGGCGAGCACCTTTTCGGTGACCTCGGCGATGAGACCGGTCTTGCGGCGTTCGGACAGCGCGTCCTCGGGGACGGTCACGTCGACCAGGAAGCGGGGCAGATCGTCTGCGAGCGCTCCGAATCCGCCATCGGCGACCTCCTCGATGCGGCACCACGCCTGCGCACGGAAGAACGCGGTGTCGGGTGCGCCCTCCCACTTCAGCAGGGTCTGGGGTAGCGCCTGCGACAGCTCGCCCCGTGCGTCCCCGGTCAGCACTCCGGCGGGCAGGGTCAGGTGAATCATCGGCATCTACGTGCTCCTTCGCTTCCGGCCGACCCTCTATAACAGTCGTTATAATCGAGGGACGGTACTCTATGACGGTTGTTATAGACAAGGAGGAGTCGATGGCGGGGACGCCGGGCGATGCCGCGGATTCGCGCGGCAGACTCGTGGCCGGGGCGGCCGACATGATCCGGCGGCGCGGCCTGAACGCGACCAGTGTGCGCGAGCTCGCCAAATACGCTCGGGCGCCACTGGGTTCGACGTACCACTACTTCCCCGGCGGCAAGACCCAGCTCGCGACCGAGGCGGTCACCTTCGCCGGGGATCTCGCGGCCACGCTGCTCGCCCGCGAACTGGACCAGGGGCCGATCGAGGGAATGCGGGCCTTCCTGCAGATGTGGCGGAAGGTCGTGGTGGACACCGACTTCCGCGCCGGGTGCCCGGTGCTGGCGGTCGCCGTGGAAGACCTGCCCGAAGCCGAGGGCGCACCACGCGAGGCGGCCGCCGCGGCGTTCAGCCGCTGGACCGAGCTGCTGACCGACTCGATGTGTGCCCACGGGGCCGAACGCGCCGAGGCCGAGCGCACGGCCACCCTGATCGTCGCCGCCGTCGAGGGCAGCGTGGCCATGTGCCGCGCACAGCAGAGCGCGGAACCCTTGGATCGCATCGCCACCCAGCTGGAACCGCTTGTGCGGTCGACGATTACGCGCGACCGGATCTGATATCCCGGCTCCCGCCCGAAGCGCGCCGACCCAGGCCGGCGGGAGCCGCGCGGTGGATCAGACCGCGCGCAGTCCCGCCGCGGTGACCGATACCAGCCGCCCCACCGCGGCCTCCGACGTCGCGTCGGCCGCGGCCGACAGGGCGTGCAGGCAGTAGGCGGCCAGCTCGTCGGGTGGGACGTCGGCGCGCAGTTCGCCGGTGGCGGCGCCTTCTTCGATCAGCTGCCGGAGCAGGTCGCGCAGCTGGTTCAGGGCGGCGACGATGTGCGCGTCGGGATGCAGGAATGTCACCAATTCCCGGTCGTGGCTGCCGGTTTGGCGGGTGATGTGCGCGTAGGCGGTGAGGACGGCGTCGAGGCGGCCGCTCGCACTGCCCTCGCCGTCGCGGACCTTGACCAGTTCCCCGAGGTGGGCCTCGATCCGGCGGGCATGCCAGGTGCGCAGAATGGTCTCGACATCCGGGAAGTACTTGTACAGGGTGGCCCGTCCGATGCCGGCGCGAGTGGCGATCTGCGACATGGTCACCCCGCGCAGCCCCTGCTCGAAGGCGAGGGCCGCGGTGGCGTCGAGGATCGCGTCCCGCACCTCGCGGCGATGGGCGTCGATCGTCTCGTTCCACAGCTTCGGCACGGCTCAACCATACAGACTGACAACCCTGTAGACACAAACTCTTGACCATAGACACAGTGTCTCGATAAATTCGAGGCATCAGGTCACGGCCGGCCCCCCCGACAGGAGAATTCCGTGTTCCCACCCACCGACGACCCGCACCCCGAATACCACGACCCCAACGCTCCCGACACCCTGTACGCGACGAAACCGCCGTGGGACATCGACCGCCCCCAGCCCGCCTTCACCGCCCTCGCCGAGGCCGGTGCCCTGCGCGGCCGGGTCCTCGACCTCGGTTGCGGCACCGGCGAACACGCGTTGCTCGCCGCCGGCCTGGGTCTCCACGCGACCGGGATCGACCAATCCGCGCAGGCGCTCGAACTGGCCCGGCACAAGGCGGCGGAACGCGGCCTGCAGGCGCGGTTCGTGCGCCACAGCGCCCTGGACCTGGCCACCCTCGGCGAGACCTTCGACACCGTGCTGGACTGCGGCCTGTTCCACCTGTTCGACGGCGCGGACCGGATCGCCCTGGTCGACGGCCTGGCCACGATCATTGCGCCGGGCGGACGCTACTTCCTGCTCGGTTTCAGCGATCGACAGCCCGGCACCTGGGGTCCGCATCGGCTGAGCCGCACCGATATCGAGTCCGCCTTCACCGATGGCTGGCGACTCGATTCCCTCGAACCTGCCACCCTCGACATCCTTCCCAGCCCGACCCCGGTGGCAGCCTGGCTCGCCGCCCTCACCCGGCAGTGATTCCCATGCCCGCACTCGAATCCCGTGTCCCCACCGACCGATCGGCCCGCTACCTGCGTCAGTTCCGCACCCACGCCGAGGCGATCGCCTCCCCGCGCGGCCACCGCGTCCACGCCGGCAATCCCCGGGCCGCGGGCGAGATCCACCTGCGCGTCGAGGGCACCGATACCCGCACCACAGCCCATTTCGGCCCCTGGGGCCACTGCACCCTCACCGCCGAACCCGAGGCCCTCGTGATGCGCATCGACGCGACCGACGCCACGGCCCTGCACCGCATCCGCGACATCCTCACCCGCGACCTCACCCGCTTCGGCGGCGGTTCCCTCACCGTCGACTGGCGGGATCCGGACTGACCGGCATTCAGGCCAATCCGGCGCGCAGCACGAGAATAGCTATCTGCGTGCGGTTTTCGAGACCCAGCTTGGCGATGACGCGGCTGATGTGCACCTTGACCGTGGACTCGCTCATGTGGAGGGTGCGGGCGATCTCGGCATTGCCCGCACCCGTGGCGACGGCCCGCGCGACCTCGCGTTCCCGATCGGTGAGCTGGGAGAGCTGGGCGAGCGCGTCCGGTTGCTGCGCGCCGGGACCCTGCGTGAAGGCAGTGAGCATGCGTTTGGTGATGGCGGGGGCGAGGATGGCGTCACCGGCGGCGACCACCTCGACCGCGCGGGCGAGTTCGCGGGGCGGAGTGTCCTTGAGCAGGAAGCCCGCCGCGCCGGATTCCAGTGCGGCGTAGACATATTCGTCCAGTCCGAAGGTGGTGAGGACGACCACCGCCGGCGGCGTGGGGAGGCCGCGGACCCGGCGGGTCACCTCGAGGCCGTCCACGTGCGGCATGCGGATATCGGTGACCACCACATCCGGGCGGTGCCGGTGCACCAGGTCCACGATGGCGCGGCCGTCGCCGTCCTGGGCGACCACCTCGATATCGCCGCCGGCCTCCAGGATCATGGCGATGCCGGAGCGCACCAGTTCCTCGTCGTCGAGCAGCACCACCCGGATCACGAAACCTCCTTCACCACATCGTCATTCGTCGGCCGTCAGCGGGAACGTCGCGTGCACCCGGTAGCCGCCGGCCAGCGGACCGGAATGCACGGTCCCACCGGCGAGTTCGACCCGTTCGCGCATGCCGAGCAGACCGAAGCCGGAACCCTGGGCAGCCAGGGCGGTCCGCTCACCGGGGCCGTTGCGGACATCGACGTCGAGACGATCGTCGGCGATGGTGAGCGCCACCCGCACCTCGGCCCCGGCCGCATGCTTGGCGGCATTGGTCAGCGCCTCCCGCACCAGTCGATGCGCCGCCCGGCCGACCGGTCCCGGCACCGGCGGCAGGTCCGGCGGCAACGACAGGTCCACCTGCTGCCCGGCGGCGACCGCCTCGGCGACGAGCTCGGCAATGGCGCCCAGGTCGGGCACGGGACGCAGTGGCGCTGCCTCCCCACCGTCGCGGGCGCGCAGCACGCCGAGCAGCTCCCGCATCTCGGTCAGGGCGCGCGATCCGGTGGCGCGGATGGTGCCGGCGATCTCGGCGGGCTTGCCGTCGGCGGACACCTCGAGCGCCCCGGCCAGCACGGTGATCTGCGAAATCCGGTGCGCCACAATATCGTGCAGCTCCCCCGCGATGCGCAAGCGCTCGGCCTCCACGGCCGCCGCGGCGCGCAGGTCGCGTTCGCGCTCGGCCTGCTCGGCGCGTTCCCGCAGGGCCGCAAGGGTTTCGGCGCGCTGGTTGGTCCACAATCCCAGCAGCAGCGGCAGCGCGAGCCCGACCGTGACAATGACGCCCCGGTGGAAGAACAGCTCCCACCAGCTGCCCGCGCCCCAGGGCACCACCGCCACGATCACCGACGCGAGTGCCGCCAGCCAGGTCGGGCGGCGGTTGCCGCAGCGCCGGGCGACCGTGTAGATCGCCAGCAGCATGGGCGCGAACGCGCCGACCAGCAGCTGTCCGAGCAGCGCCGCCCCGAGTACCGGCAGCGGCCGGAAGCGCCGCGCCAGCAGGGCGACACCGGCCACGACGGCCACCGGCGGGCCCGCCGCGGCGGGCAGCAGGCCGATCGCGGAGGTGTGCACCTCCTCGAAACCGGCCGCGCCGAACAGCGCGGCGAGCACGACGTCGAGGATCACCGTGCCGATCCGTCGCGTCGTGCTCATTCCGGCAACCCTAGTCGGGCTCGGCATTCTCAGACGTCACGGCGCGCGAGCAGCACGCGTCCGAGCGCCAGCAACCCGGCCGCCACCAGCGTCAGCGGCAACACCAGCAGGGCGGGATTCCCGGTGCCGGGCTGCACCAACTGCCCGGCGGACAGGAAGGGCATCATCTTCGGGCTGACGCCGGCCAGCACCGCACCGGTCTCCGCTACGGTCGGGAAGCCGATGGCCACCACCATGGCGACGGTCGCATTGCGGGTGACGGCGGCCATGCCCATACCGGCCAGGGCGGCGAGCGTCACATACACGGGCACTGCGGTGAAAGCCCTTGCCAGATGCGAGGTTTCGGCCGGTAGCGTCGAGACCAGCAGCTGCACGAGCACGCTCACGCCCACCAGCGCGAGGCCGTAGAGAGCGGCGAGCACGCCCACCGTGAGTGCCTTCGCCGCGAGGACCCGGCCCGGCCGCCGCACCGTGAGCACGGTGGTGGTGATGGTGCCGTAACGGTATTCGTGCCCGAAGGCATTGACCGCCACCGCGGTGGCGAAGAGTGCGGCCAGCAGCAACGGCAGCCCCGAGACCGATGCGGCGAATTGCTCGCCCGGCGTGGCATAGTCGCGGGCCGCGGACAGATAGGCGATGAAGGTCTGCAGGGCCAGGCCGAGCGCGAGCAGCGCCCAGGTGGAGCGCAGGGTGGCGAGCCGGGTCAGTTCGTAGCGGATGGCATTGGACATGAGCGGAATTCCTGTTCGATGTCAGGCGACAACGTGGCCGCGGTACTGGGCGGAATCGGCGGTGGCCTGGAAGTAGGCGTCCTCCAGGCTGGTGCGCGCCTGGGTCAGCTCGGTGATCAGCAGCCCGGCGCGCAGGGCCAGGGCGGCGACACCCTGCCGGTCGTGACCTTCGACGGTCACCGTGCCGTCCGCCTCCACCCGGGCGCGGAATCCATGGCGGTTCAACGTCTTCGCCAGTTCCGCGGGCCGATCGGTGCGCGCCGTGATGTGGGGCGCGGAGTTGCGGGCGACGAACTCACGCACCGATTCCGCGGCCAGCAGCCGCCCGGCGCCGATGACGACCAGCGAATCCGCCAGGTGCGCCATCTCGTTCAGCAGATGCGAGGAGACGAAGATGGTGCGCCCCTGGTGCGCAAGCTCTTTCAGCAGATCGCGCAGCCAGCGCACACCCTCGGGGTCCAGCCCGTTGGCGGGCTCGTCCAGGATCAGGGTGGCCGGATCACCCAGCAGCGCGGCCGCCAGACCCAGCCGCTGGTGCATCCCGAGACTGAACCCACCCGCCCGCTTCCCGGCCACATCGCACAGGCCGACCAGGCCCAGCACCTCCTCGACCCGGCTCTCGCCGATGCCCGCCCCGGCGGCGATCATGCGCAGATGCCCGATGGCCGTGCGCTTGGGATGCACGGCGCGGGCATCGAGCATGACGCCGACCGAGCGCAGCGGATCGGTCAGCTCGGCGTAGGGCTGCCCGTCGAAAAGGGTGCGGCCGCTGCCGTGATCGAGGCCCAGCATGAGCCGCATGGTGGTCGACTTCCCGGCCCCGTTCGGACCGAGGAAGCCGGTCACCATGCCGGGCTGGACATCGAAGGACAGGTTGTCCACCGCCGGCACGTCCCCGTAGCGCTTGCCGAGCCCACGCGCCTGAATCATCCGTTCACCTCGTATCGGAGGGGCGACGCCCGCTGCGTCACCGTGTCTGCTCCGACGATTCCGGAGCGGCGCGGCGCGGCCATCAGCCGACGGCACACGGCGAGGTACCACTTTCGGCTTACCTCCGGGTCGATGAGTGCCGGCGGATCGGACGATTCTCTTGCTCGGCCGAGCAAACCGCCGTAGGGTTTTTGCTCATGCAAGCAAACTCCAGCCCAAGCAAGCAAGCATTGGGGCGGACGTTCACCGAGGTCGCCCGGCGCGCACAGATCGTGGACGCGGCCATCGAGGTCGTTGCCGATCAGGGTTATCCGAACGCCTCGTTCGCCAAGATCGCCAAGCAGGCCGGGCTCAGCAGCACCGGCATGATCTCGTATCACTTCCAGGGCAAGGGCGATCTCATCCGCGAGGTGGTCGCCCGCATCATGCAGACCTCCGCCGAATACGTTGTCGCCAAACTCGATTCGGAGGCGGGACACCGGGGCCGATTGCGCGGCTTCTTCGCCGCGAACCTGGCCCTGATCGACGAATATCCGAAACACATGCGGGCACTGTCGAATATCGCGGCCAATGCCGGGACCGACGATCCGCACCTGTTCGGCCTCGTCGAGCAGCTCGACAGCGTGTCCGCGGCACAGGTCGAGCGACTGCGAGAAGGCCAGCGCGACGGGGCATTCCGCGAGTTCGATCCGGTCGTCATGCTGATGGCCATCCGCGGCTCGGTGGACGCCGCCATCGCACGCGCCGCCGCCGACCCGGCCTTCGACACCGCGGCCTGCGCCCAGGAACTCGCCGACATCTTCGACCGCGCCACCCGGAAGGACGCCTGATCATGGCGCTGCCCGCGACCACCCCGCAGACCCCCGGCCCCGACCGCACCCCCGACCAGAAGCGCACGGGCTATCGAGGATGGGATGCCCGCTGGGACAACGACTTCCGCTTCCGCCATCAACTGCGCGTGCTGACCGCGGTGTTCACCCTCGACGCCGTCGTCCGGGTGGCCTTCGCCTATACACTGCCCCTCGACGCCGTTCCCCTGGCCACCACGCTGCAATGGCTCGTGGCCCTCGCCGGGCTGATCACCTTCCACATCGTCTACGTCACCCGCAACGGGCTGAAGGTCTGAAACGCGGAAGGATTTGCCGGTCGCTGAGGCGAATTGACCGGCGCGGTGGCCGAAAATTGTGTCAGCCCCCTCGACAGAACTTCTGCCTTTGCGCCGTAAAGTGATACGTTTTCTCTATGGCCGGTTCGGCCGATAACACTTAATGCGCATCAGGGAGATGCCGTGTCCAGAGCTGTGAAAGCGACCGCCGCATGGGTTTGCGGGGGAATTCTCGGGATTGTTGCCGGTTTGTTCGGGGCGGGCGCCGCGTACGCCGACGACGCGGGCGGTCCCACCCAGGTCGGCGACACCGTGTATTTCAGCATGGGCGAGTGGAACTGCTCGATCGGCGCGGCCGGCGCGGTGGGGTGTGATCTGACGGTTCCGGCGGCCACCATGAATGTGCTCTATGCCGGGGCGCAGGTGCCGTTCTCGAATGTGCCTGCCATTGCCATCGATTCGACCGCGCTGCCCGCGCATCCGGAGTGGAATTCCAACGGCAGCCACACCCTCGCGGGCGGCAATCCGGGTCTGGCCCCCATCGCGCAGGTGAGCGGACACGATCCGCAGTTCTCGATTACCCATGCCGGCGCGACCTGTCAGATCACCTTCAATGGCTCGGCCGTGTGCACGTCGATGGGGCACGGGTTCAGCCAAAGGGGACCAGTGCCTTTCGGCTACTGATCCCCTTCGAATCACGTGATTACCGGTACCAGACGCCGGAATCCCAGTCGCCGTAGTCCCAGACATTGAAATCGTAACGACCATGTGCACCCCCGAAGAGGTAACCCCACCAGCCGGCCGAAGTGTCGCAGATCTGGTCGTCGTGGTTGCACACCGTCAGAACCGGGAAGTCGCCGAACCAGTCGTCGACGCCGGCCAGCGGATAGCCGATGATCCCGTTGCCGGGAGTAGAGGACAATCCGCCCCAACCCGGGCCGGGGGCCCGCTTGGGATCCGACAGCAGAATGGCATTGGCATTGTCGACATCCTGGTGTGCGGTGACCCAGGCGTGCACGATGCCGGCGCCCTCACTGTGCCCGATCAACCGGATGTGGTCGCCCGGGCATTCGTTGCGGTGCTGCCAGAACAGTCGGTCCAGTTCGTTCAACCCCGACATCGGGTCGGCGGAGTTGTATCCGACTGGCTGATCGACGTACGGGATGAAGATGGACGAGGTGTTGTCGCCGAGTCCGCCGATGCCGATCGCCCAATCACCGGTGCAGACATCGGCATTGGCCTTCGGGGCCGCCAGGTGTGTGATGGAAAAGAGGATGGCCAACAGTAATGCGGCGAAGAGCGCCGTTGCTCTACGCATGGTCGTAACTTTCTTTATTTGTATAACCTCCGGGTCGAGCCCGGCTTGCGCATGATGTACCCAAAAATTGCTGGGGTTCTTGATTTCTGGCGAAACAGTTACACACGCACTGTTTTTGTTGGCCGTACCGCGATGTCAGCGGGCCGTGTGTGCACGACCCGGCGAGCTTGCCGGCCATTGACACGGAGACGTTCGGCCATCAGTCGCACAGCGCGCGGGTCGGTCGCGTCCGAATCCGGTGTGCCGGTGCGAAACTCCCGTAACCGAGGATGCGCTGCGCGAAATCGGCGGTGCCGCCCGGCTCAGTTGCGCAAGCGGACCAGGGCGATGGGGCACTCGCTGCCGTGCAGCAGCGCGTGACCGGTCGAGCCGAGCGCCATACCGGGGTAGCCACGGGTCCCGTGACTTCCGACCACCAGCAGTTGCGCGCCGGCGGCGGCATCGAGCAGAACTCGGGCTGGACGTCCTTCCTTCACAACGGATTTCACCTCGACGCCCGGGTAGTCCCGGGTATTGCGATCGAGCATGCGCGTGAGCAGCCGGACCGCGTCGTCGTAGGAGCGGGTGTCGCTGTCCCCGGACACCTCCCACGCCTGGACCGCGATCAGCGGCACGCCGCGCCGGGAGGCCTCGTCGAAGGCGATCTCGAGCGCGCGGACGCTGTGCGGCGACCCGTCCACGCCGGCCACCACGGGCCGGTCCCACAGCCCGTCCGTCGCACCGGGAACCACCACCACCGGCCCCTGCGCATGCCGCGCCACACCGGTGCTGACCGACCCGAGCAGGCTGCGGTGATAGGCGCTCATCCCGCGCACGCCGACCACCACGTAGTAGGCGGTGGCGGCGAGCTCCGCCAGCACCATGACGGCCGGGACATCGACGAGGAAGGTGCGGATATCGCGAATCTCGCGGTCCCCGGCGGCTTTCCGCGCGATCTCGGCCGCGGCGTCGAGGGCGGCCTGGGCGGTGTCGCGCAGCCGATCGTGCAGCAGCCGGACCGGGCTCTCGTCCAGGGGCGATTCGCCGCCCGCGGGCACCGCGAACACCAGGTGCAGAGCCGCGCCGCGAAGGGCCGCGTCCACGGCGGCCCAGCGCACGGCGTGCAGGGCGGACTCGGAGGCGTCGACACCGACCACGATCGGCCGGTCGAGACTGTAGACAGGCACCGCGTTCGGTCTCCCTCCGGGTGGAAAGAACCTTCCGCGGGCGATCCTACGAGCCGACCGGACGGTCTCCGGGTCGACTCGCCGTGGGCAGTCCGACGATGAACAGGGGCTGATCCGGGTACATCTGGGTGGACTGATCTCGCAGGATCTGCCACAGCAGCGCATACGGTTCACCGGTCTCGGCATCGCGCAGGCGCATGACCGTCGGCGCCCCGGTGAGGCTGTAGCGCTCCTCGGTCCACAGGCGCCGGAAGATTTCGAAGCGGCCGAACTCGGTCAGCAGCCGGGCATCGTCGGCGGCCTCGCCGACGATGGCCATCACGCCGCGCAGCGTGGCGATCGCACGCCGCAGATCGGACTCCCAGGCCGGCAGCACCGCACGCGCGGACGGATTGGTGAGCATCCACCGCAGATAGTTGCCGTCCTCGCCGACGCCCGGGAAGGTACGCAGATGAGCGGTATTGGCGGCCAGCACATTCAGATACCGGTCCAGGTAGGCCGCGGGGTGCGGGAGGTGGGCGGCGAGAATGCCCGAGACGTCCGCGGCGATCGGGCCGCGGGCGGCGGCCGGGTGCTGCGGCAGGGCGGCCAGTTCGAACAGATGCCGGTATTCGACCGGGGTCACCGGGCCGACCTTGTGCAGATAGCGCACCATGGCCGTCAGCACCTGCTCGGTCGGGTGGTCGCGATCGCCGCGTTCCAAGCGCGTGATGTAGCTGGCGCTGACACCCGAGCCGAAGGCCAGCCGCTCACGCGAGACGCCGCGTCGTTCCCGCAGCCGCCGCAGCGTACTGCCGAAGCTCGGCGGTTCCACCCGCCCGAACACCGACCCCGAGTCGCCGAACGTTCCGTCACTCATATCCCGCCCCGGAAAACACTCCACCCGCCTGGATGGACCTCGATCAGTGGCTACTGCCTAGCAGCCTGCTCCCCTGTCGGCAAATCGAGAATCCGGAACAAATAGGGGCAGAGCAGCGAATTACCGGGTATCGGGACCGGCTCACTCGCCGCCCGCGGGCGCAGCGACGGCCGCCGGGGCGGCGGGAACGTCTCGGCGCGAACGATATTCGCCACGCCAGCGCAGGAACCCGAGCACCACGAGCAGGAAGAACAGTCCGTAGACCGCGCCCGAGGCGTACAGGCCGGATTTCATCGCGAGCGGCACACCGACCAGATCGACGAGCATCCAGATGATCCAGAAGTCGGTCAGGGCCCGGCTCTGCGCGAAGGTCGCGATGGCGCTGCCGACGAAGACATAGGCATTGGCCCACGGGGACCACGCGATGTGCAGCCAGCCGAGGTGGGCGAACGCCTCGGCCACCGCGACCGTGCCGACCGCCAGCAGGGCCAGCAGCGTCAGGCGTTCGCGGCGGGTGGCGGGCCGGACCATCAGATCCCGGTGCTCGGAGGTGCCGCGCCGCCAGGCCAGCCAGCCGTAGCCCGCGAGCCCGATGAACAACAACTGCTTGAGCGCATTGCCGGGCACGTGGGCGTGCACCGACGCCGCCAGCAGCAGAACCGCACCGGCCAGCTGCACGGGCCACGTCCACATGGTCTTGCGCATGGCCAGCCACACCACCGCGAGGGACAACAGATTGCCGACGGCGTCGGTCCACAGGATGTGTTCACCGAACAGGTCGAATCCGGCGTTCACCGGGCCTCCTCCGCTGCCTGCCGAGCACAGCTGCCGGATCCGGGTCCCGGGCGTGCGTTCTGTCGTCGTGCGGAACCACCGTGCCACAGCCCGATATTCCCCCCACCGCCCCTCCCCGATCGGCGACCGGCGCGGCACAGGTATGGACCGCCGGCATTGATGCCGATCGCCCCGGAACGGTACGGGTCCCGCGTCGAAAAGGCGCGCGGTGTGCGGCGGATCTACGAGTCTCCAGCCGATCAGGATGACCAGATCGATCGCTGACAGGACATTCGACAATGCGAATTGCAGCGAGATGATGGATCCGTGGTGGATTCCGGCCGACTTCGCGCGGCGGAATGACCTTGTGCGCCCGCGTGAGTACGTTGGCGAATATGCGCACCGAAGGTGATTCCTGGGATATCAAGACCAGTGTTGGATCCACGGCATTGTTCGTGGCGGCCGCCCGGGTGCTGGGTGGCCGTGCGATCGATGCGCCGGCGCACGATGAGTTCGCCGAGCTGTTCGTGCGGGCCGCGGGCGGGGAATGGGCCGAGCTGCTGGCGGGCCGGCTGCCCGAACACCCGCTGCTGGCACCCGAGTTCGGGGTGCAGTTCCAGCAGCATCAGATCTCTCGCACCCGATATTTCGACGATTACATGGCCGCCGCCTCCTATGCGGGCGTGCGTCAGGTGGTGATTCTGGCGGCCGGCCTGGACTCGCGCGCCTACCGGCTGGCGTGGCCGGACGGCACCGTGATCTACGAGCTCGACCGTCCGCAGGTGCTCGACTTCAAACGGGACACGCTCGCCGCGGCCGGGCACCGGCCCCGCGCCGAGCGGCACGAGGTGGCGGTCGATCTGCGCGAAGACTGGCCGAAGGCCCTGCGCGACAGCGGATTCGATCCCGCCGCGCCGACCGCGTGGCTGGTGGAGGGCCTGCTGATCTATCTGACGCCGGCTGCGCAGGACCAGCTCTTCGATGCCATCGTGGGGCTCAGCGCGCACGGCAGCCGGGTCGCCATCGAGCAGATGGATCCGCTGCCCGCGGAGTCGGTCGCCGAGATGACCGGGGAGGGCGAGACCGGCTCGGACTGGGTGGACATGATCTACAACGAGCCCCGCAGCGACGCCATCGAATGGTTCACCGCCCACGGCTGGACCGGTGAGCGCGTCAATCTCACCGACTACATTCACGACCTCGGCGGCACTCCGCCCGACAATCCGCGACAGCAGTCGCTGATCAATCTGGTCACGGTCATCCGGCCCTGACCCGGCCCGGCCCGGATCTCGCGCGGTCCTGGTGTCACAGCGGCACGCTGTCCAGGGCCGCGCGCATTTCCGCGAGCACCAGCGGAAGTTCTTCCGGGGCAGGCGATCCCAGCGCGATGCGCAGCCCGTGCGGCACGTGCGCAGTGGTGGCGAACGCTTCGGCGGTGCAGACGCGAATGCCGCGCCGGGACAGTTCGGCGGCGATCCGGTCCATGCGCTGGTCCGGATCGATGGGCAGCCACGCGAAGAACGAGCGCGGGTGGGCGATCGGATTCCGATCGCCGAGCTCCCGGTGCAGGATGCGCTGATGCTCCTGCGCGGCAACGCGGCTCGCCTGTTCGAGAGTGTCGACGGTGCCGTCGGCGAGCCAGCGGGTGGCCAGGGCGCTGGTCAGCCCGGGCGGACCGGCCATGGTGGCGCGCAGGGTGCGGGCCAAAGCCGGCGCGGCCAAGGCCGGGTGGACCAGCATGCCGAAACGCAGTCCGGCCGCGACGCTCTTGGACAGGCTCGACACCCAGAAGGTGCGCTCCGGGGCGATGGCCGCCAGCGGCGGCGGGGCCGGATCGGCGAGAAAGGCGTAGGCGGCGTCCTCGATCAGGAACAGATCATGCCGGCGCGCAACGGAAACGAGCGCTCGCCGCCGGTCGCTGTCGATCACCCAGCCGAGCGGATTGTGCAGGGTCGGCATCGTATAGACCGCGCGCACCGGCCTTTTCGCACACAACCGCGCCAGGGCGTCGGGATCCGGGCCGTTCCCGGCCGCCGGAACCGGCACGAGTGTGAGCCCGTGCGCCTGGGCCAGCAGCTTGAATCCGGGGTAGGTGAGTTCGTCCACGGCGATCACATCGCCGGGTGAGAACATCGCTCGCACAATCAGATCCAGCCCGTGCTGCGCCCCGGCGGTCAGCACCACCCGCGCCGGATCGACCTCGATCCCCTGCCGGCCGAGGAACTCGGCGACTGTCGCGCGATCGTGCGGCCGCCCGCCCGGCGGCTGCTGCCGCAGCAGGGCGTCCAGATCGCCGGAGGCTGCCAGCTCACGTAAACCCGTGCGCAGCAATTCCTCTCGACGCGGCGACAGCGGCTGGGTGAAGGCCAGATCCGCCCACACTGTCTCCGCGCCCGGCCCGTACGCGGCCGCGGCCAGCCGCACCGACCGATCCCGCACGAAGCTCCCCCGCCCCGGTTCGCCGACCACCAGCCCCGCCCGCTTCAGTTCCGCGAACACCCGGGTCGCGGTGGCCACCGCGATACCGTGCTCGGCGGCCAGCTGCCGATGCGTCGGCAGTCGCTGTCCCGGCGCCCAGCGCCCGTCCCGGATCTGCCCGGCGAGGGCGGTGGCGACATCGGAGTAGGTCCGCATCATCCGACTGTACCTAGGACAATTTCTTGATCGTCCTGACCCGGCGTCCTACCGTCCGTTCCCATGACGATCGCGACCACCGAAGTGCCCGTCCTGGACTACCTGCGCGCACAGCTCGACGGCACCGGGACCGACGGCCTGACCTGCCAATTCCATTACCCCACCGCCATTTCCCGCACCCTGGGCATCCGGCTGGTGGCCATCGACCCCGGCCGCGCCACCGTCGAGATGGACACCGATCCCGCCCGGCACGGCAACCAGCAGGGCACCGTCCACGGCGGCCTGCTCACCGAGCTGGCCGATGCCGCCATCGGCACCGCCCACTCCACCGTCGTGGGTCCCGGCGAAACGTTCACCAGCATCGATCTCCGCGCGGTCTTCCTCCGCCCGGTATGGCAGGACACGCTGCGCGCCACCGCCTTCCCCACCCACTCCGGCCGCACCATCACCCACTACCAGTGCGATATCACCCGCGCGGACGGCAAGCCGGTCGCCACGGTGACCAGCATCGTCACCACCCTGCGAGGCGAACGCTCCCATGGCCGCTGAGTATCGGAACAGCTTCCTAACGTGGTCGCCGGGACGAGCTGACGAACCCTACGCAACGTCGGTCCGTCGCCGAATCGACCGCGAGACAGAGGAACAATCCGATGGCACAGATCCTGTTCGTCATGACCGGCGTCGACCACTGGACGCTCGCCGACGGCAGGTCACCGTTCGCCGGATACCGGGTGGCGGCGTTCACCAATGCCGAAGAGAGGCCGGATTCGCCGACAACGCCACCTGGCTCCTCCAGGACCGCCTCATCGCCCTAGGCGTCGACTACCGCGAAGCCGACCCCTTCGCCCCGCACATCCAGGTGCACCGCAACCTCTACACCGGCCAGAACCCCGCCTCCTCGGTCCCGCTGGCCGCGGAACTGTTGAAGGCGTTCTGACCGAATTTCGGATCCCCGGACCGCCGGCCTTACCGAACCGTGTCGCGGTAGCGCTGTGCCAGCATGGGCGGGAAGGCGAGGTCGGCGTCCATGATGCGAATCGACAAGGCCGAGGACAGTTTTCGCAGGCGGTCGCAGCCGTCCGGTCCTATCGCCTCGTAGGGGTGGGTCGATAGTTCGTCGGTGCGGGTCTCGATCGCCGCGCGGCGCGCGGCGCCGTGGGTGCTCAGGGTGAGGTCGCGGTCGGTCAGCCAGTTGCGGTCGCGCAGTGCGGCCACTCCCCGGGCCCAGTCCTGCTCGGTCCAGGATCGGCTGATGCGCAGGACTTCTGGCGGGATCTCGCCGGTGGCGGCGTGGGTGATGAGGGCTTCGAGGCCGCTGAGGCCCTCGGTCAGGAGGAGGGCGACGTGGCCGTCGCCGCGGAATTCGCGCAGCAGGGTCTGCGCGTGCCAGAGCACCAGATGCGGTTCGGCCGGCCACGGGAGGGCCGCGTGTGCCGCGAACAGGGGGCGTCCGGGTGCGCGTTCGCAGGCGCGTTCGGCCGCCTGCCGCGCCAGGGTGGCGGCCTCGCGTACTTCCGGCCCATCGACGTCCACGCCCCAGGCCTGCCGCAGTGAGCGGTCGGCGGCTGCCAGCCGGGCATGGAGAATGTCGGTGGGAGCGGCGATGTTCCATGCGGCGGGCAGGACCGCGCGGACCGCCGCGGGATTGAAATTGAAGAAGGTCGCGATGGTGACCTCGGCCGGCACCGGCCCGAACGCGGCCGAGCGGGACGCGAAATACATCATGCGCGGATCGGTGATGCCCAGCTCCCGATACACCTGCGGCCCGTGCGGGCTGAAGTAGATCATGCCGTGCACCGGTTCCAGGGCGCGGTAGGTCAGACGGGCGGTGGCGGGGGAAAGCGTGCTCACGAGGTCGCTCCCATGTCTCATTGCGTGGAGGACGCCGGACCCGGCCGTCGCCGTGCGGCACTCGCAGCGAGACGACCGGATGTGACGTGCGTCATCACATGCTTACCTGAATCCGATGTCGGCTTCAAGGGTGGAGAGACGCGGGTGAAGAGCAGAAATTGCCATGTGGCGCAGGCTATTTGCGTGCGCCGACGATCCGCAGCGCGAGATCCACGTAGTAGTCGCCGATCTCCTCGGGCGACAGCGGCCCGCCCTCCCGGTACCAGCGCGCGAGGTCGATGCCCAGCGAGAGCAGCGCCACCGCCGCCATGCGCGGATTCGGGTTGTCGAACACGCCCGCGTCGACCCCGCGCTCGATCAACTGCCGCATCTCGGTATCGATGACGTGGCGGATCTCTTTGATCTCGCGTTGATGCTCGGGGCTCAACGCGGCGAGTTCGTAGTTGATGACCCGGGCCACGGTGTGCGCGCGGGCGTGGTGAATCGCGAATTGCCGCATGACCGCGACCAACTGCTCGACCGGGTCGTCCGAGGCGGCCACCGCCTCCCGCATCCGCTCGAGCGTGTCCAGGTGCCCGGTGTGCGAAACCTGGTAGAGCAGCTCTTCCTTGGAGCGGTGGTGGACGTAGATGGCCGCCGTGCTCAGTCCCGCGATCGAGGTGATGTCGCGCGTGGTGGCGCCGTGGAAGCCGCGCTCGGCGAAAGCGGCGACCGCGGCGTCCAGTAGTCGGGCCCGCGTCTCGTCCGCGCGCGAGCGATCCTCTGATTCGGTCACCTGGACAGTCTTACATCAGAGCGCTAGCACCAGTTTTCCGGTGTTGCCGCCGGTGAACAGCAGATTCAGCGTCTCGCCGAAATGCTCCACCCCACCCTGCACGACATGCTCCCGGCTCTTGATCCTGCCCTCGGTCAGCCATTTCGCGATGTCCGCCACCGCCTCGCCGTAGCGGTCGGCGTAGTCGAAGACCACGAAGCCGGTCATGGACGCCCGGAACACCAGCAGCGACATGTAGCGCGACGGCCCGGGCCGCAGCTGGTCGTCGTTGTAGGCCGCGATCGCCCCGCACAGCACGATGCGGGCCCCACGGCGCAGATTGGCCAGCGCCGCATCGAGAATCTCACCGCCGACATTGTCGAAGTAGATGTCGATGCCCTTCGGCGCGAGCTCCCGCAGCCGCTGCAGCACGTCCTCACCGCGGTAGTCGATCGCGGCGTCGAAACCGAACTCCTCGGTGAGCAGCCGGCACTTCTCCGCCCCGCCGGCGATCCCGATGACGGTGGCGCCCTTGGCCTTCGCGATCTGGCCGACCACGCTCCCGACCGCGCCCGCCGCCGCCGAGACCACCACGGTCTCACCGGCTTTCAGCTTCCCGACCTCCAGGAGCCCGAAATACGCTGTCATGCCGGGCATTCCGAGCGCGCCCAGCCAGGTCGGCCCGGGCGCGACGCCCAGGTCGACATGCTGCACGCCGCGGCCGTCGCTGATCGCGTACTCGGTCACCCCGAAGGTGCCGCTCACGGTGTCGCCGACGGCGAAATCGGGGTGGGTGGATTCGACGACGGTCGCGATGTCCAGCGACCGCATCACTTCGTCCAGCCCGACCGGCGGGAGGTAGGAGCGCACGTCGTTGAGCCAGCCGCGCATGGCCGGATCGAGCGAGATGAAGTCGATCTTCACCAGGATCTGCCCCGCGCCGAGCGGGGGCAGTTCCTCGGTGGTCACCTTCCAGGTGCCCACGCCGGGCAGTCCGGTGGGGCGCTGGGCCAGCCGTACCTGCTGTGTCTTCGTCATGGGGGCCTCCTCAGATCGCGCCCTGGTCGGGGTCGCCGGCTGGCAGCGGTTCGAAGACCTGCACGTCCGGCGGTGCCGCGAGGGCGTTGGCCAGGGCCGTTCCGACTTCGCGCAGAGCCGCGCCCTGGCCGTGCTCGCGCAGCGCGTCCCGGGACGCCCACTTCTCGATCATGACGAACTGCCCGGGGTTCTTGGCATGCCGGTGCAGCGCGTAGCGCAGGCAGCCGGGCTCGGCGTGCACGGCCGGAGCGGCCGCGCGCAGGGTCTGCTCGACCAGGTCTTCCTGGCCGGGCTTGGCGATCATGGTCGCGACGACGACGCAGGGATCGGCCATGGGATCCTCCTCGGAGAATGGATGGTGTCGAAACTCGTTGCGGTCAGCCGCGTTTGCCCCACTCGGGGTCGCGGCGGCGCAGTTCCCACTGCGCGATGGAACGCTTGTGCACCTCGTCCGGTCCATCGGCCAGGCGCAGGGTGCGCAGGTGCGCGTACATGCTGGCGAGCGGGAAGTCGTCGGAGACGCCACCGCCGCCGTGTACCTGGATGGCGCGGTCCACGACCTTCAGCGCCACATTGGGCGCCGCCACCTTGATCGCCGCGATCTCGGTGCGCGCGGCCTTGTTGCCGACGGTGTCCATCAGGTGCGCGGCCTTGAGCGTCAGCAGGCGGGCCATATCGATCTCGATGCGGGACTCGGCGATCCAGTCCTGGATATTGGCCCGATTCGCCACCGGCTCACCGAAGGTCACGCGCGACTGCGCACGGTCGATCATCAGATCGAGGGCCCGCTCGGCCATGCCGATGGCGCGCATGCAGTGGTGGATGCGGCCCGGACCCAGGCGGGCCTGGCTGATCATGAAACCGTCGCCCTCACCGGCGAGCAGCGCGGTCCTGGGCACCCGGACGTTCTCGAACAGCACCTCGGCGTGCCCCTCGCGGTCCTGGTAGCCGAAGACCGGCAGGCCGCGCTGCACGGTCACACCCGGGGCATCGATCGGGACCACCATCATCGACTGCTGGCGGTGCGTCGCGGCGCTGGTATCGGTCTTGCCCATGACGATGAGGACCTTGCAGTTCTTGTGCAAGGCGTTGGAGGTCCACCACTTCCGGCCGTTGAGCACGTAGTCGTCGCCGTCGCGGTCCATGCGCAGCTGGATATTGGTGGCGTCGGAGCTCGCGACCGCGGGCTCGGTCATGGCGAACGCGGACCGGATCTCACCGTCCAGCAGCGGGCGCAGCCACTGCTCCTTGTGCTCGGGCGTGCCGAAGAGGGTGAGCACCTCCATGTTCCCGGTGTCCGGGGCCGCACAGTTGGTGGCCTCCGGCGCGAGATGCGCACTGCGGCCCATGATTTCGGCCAGCGGCGCGTATTCCAGATTGGTCAGGCCCGGGCCCCACTCCGGATGCGGGTGGAAGAGGTTCCACAGCCCCCGCTTCTTGGCCTCGGTCTTGAGCTCCTCGACGATCGGCGGCTGCAAGTGCGGGTCCCCGGACTCCGCCATCTGCTCCTCGTACACCGCCTCGGCCGGGTAGACGTGCTCGTCCATGAAGGCGAGTAGATCGTCCCGGTAGCGCTGGGCCCGATCGGTCATGTCGAACATGCTCACTCCTCGAAATAGTCTGTGCCGCGCAGGCGAAACTATACTTGAACCCGGATTCAACTTCGTTTTCCGGTGGCCGAGCCGAGGTCGGCCAGTTCGGCCAGCACCGCGCGGTGCCGGCCGGGACTGCCGAGCCCGAGCTGATCGGCCTTGGCGCGCTTGAGATACAGATGCACCGGATACTCCCACGTCATGCCGATGCCGCCGTGTAATTGGAGCGCTTCTTCGGCGGATGTCACCGCGACGTCCGCGCAGTAGGCGGCGGCGACCGCGGTGCCCACGGCCGCGTCGGGATCGCCCGCCGCGATCGCGCCCGCCGCGTAGCGGGCACTGGCGGCCGCCGCCTCGACCTCCACGAACAGGTCGGCGAGACGGTGTTTGAGCGCCTGGAATCCGCCCACCACGCGGCCGAATTGGCGGCGCATCTTCAGATAGCCGACGGTGGTCTCGAGGCACCACGCCGCGATACCGGCCTGCTCCGAGGCCAGCAGCGCCGCGCCGGTCTCCAGCGCCGTCCGCAGCGCGGCCGCTCCCGCCTCGGCCGGGACCACGAGGTGCCCGGGCGCGGCGTCGACCACGACATCGGCCAGCGGCCGGGTCATATCGAGCGAGACCACCGGCGTCACCATGGCCGCAGCCACCGGCACGGCATGAATCTCGGTGCCGGACGTGGTTTCGACCGCGGCCAGCAGCACATCGGCGTCCAGGACGCCCGCGACGCTGGTCACGCTGCCGGACACGCGGCCGTCGGCATCCTTCCGGAAGGACGGGACCGCGTCCGGCGAAGCGGCGGTGAAGGGCGCGAGCAGCGCGACCGTCACCGCACCGTCGGCGAGCTGCCCGACCAGGTCGGAATCACCGGCGAGCAGCACGGTGGCGGCGATGACACTGCTGGTGAGAAACGGTACGGGCGCGACGGACCGCCCCAGTTCCTCCAGCACCACCGCCGCGTCGCGAGCGGAGCCGCCCGCGCCGCCACGCTCCTCGGGGACGAGCAGTCCGGCCAGCCCCAGGTCCCGGGCCAGCGCTTTCCACAATCCCGGCGTCAGCGACCGATCGCCCGCATAGGCCCGCGCAACGGCCGCCGGATCACAGTGGGCCGCAAGCAGATCGCGCACCGCGTGCCGCAGCGCCGCCTCGGTGTCGGTATCGAGCAGCAGGATGTCGTCGCTCATCGGGCCAGGTCCTTCCAGGCGGTGTCCTTGTCCCCGCGCGCCTCGGCGGGCAGGCCGAGGACCCGTTCGGCGACGATATTGCGCAGGATCTCGGACGTGCCGCCCTCGATCGAATTGCCCTTGGCGCGCAGGTAGCGGTAGCCGGGCCCGCGGCCGGCGAAGTCGACGCGGTCGGGCCGGACCATGGTCCAGTCGTCGTAGCGCAGGCCGTCCTCGCCGAGGATCTCCAGTTCGAGACCGGTCAGCTGCTGGTTGGACCGCGCGAAAGCCAGTTTGAGCGCGGAACTTTCGGGCCCCGGCTGACCGGCGGAGGTCCGCTGCCGCATGCGGGCGGCGGCCAGCCGCCCGGCTTCGGCCTCGACCCACAGCCGCAGCAGCCGATCGTGCAGTTCCGGCGTGTGCCTGTCCGGATTCTCCCGCCAGGTGCGGGTGACCGCGGCGAGCACCCCGCTCTCCCGCGGCACCGCGCGTCCGCCGATGGCCGCCCGCTCGTTGTTGAGGGTGGTGGTGGCGACGCGCCAGCCCTCCCCCACCCCGCCCAGGCGCTGGGCGTCGGGGATGCGGACGTCGGTGAGGAAGACCTCGTTGAACTCGGCCTCGCCGGTGATCTGGCGCAGCGGCCGCACCTCGACGCCGGGATGGCGCATATCGCAGAGGAAGAAGGATAGGCCCGCGTGCTTGGGACGGTCCGGGTCGGTGCGCGCGAGCAGGATCGCCAGATCGGCCTTGTGGGCCACCGACGTCCACACCTTCTGCCCGTTGACGATCCAGTCCTCACCGTCGCGGACGGCCCGGGTGCCGACCGCCGCCAGGTCCGATCCGGCGCCCGGCTCACTGAACAGCTGGCACCAGATCTCCTCGCCGGTCCACAGCGGACGCAGGTAGCGCTGCCGCTGTTCCGGAGTGCCGTGGATGGCGATGGTGGGCGCCGCCATCCCGAGGCCGATGCCGTTGAGTTCGGCCTGATGACCCGGAGCGCCCGCCTGCTCGAACAGCTCGTCGACGAACAGCTGGAGGTCGCGGTCGGCGCCGCGGCCGCCCAGCCCGACGGGGAAGTACACCCAGGCCAGTCCGGCGTCGAAGCGGGCGCGGTGGAAGGTCACCGGGTCGGTGGTGGCCGGATCATGCTCGGCCAGCAGGGATTCCACCCGCCGGCGCAGGTCGTCGCGAACCGTATCGCTCATCGGTCCTGCTCCTTCGTCTCAGGGCACCAGCAGGGAGACGGCTTCGGCGACACAGGCCGGCTTGGCCGCGCCGTCGATCTCCACGGTGACCCGGCTGACCGCCTGGAACCCCATGCTCGCCGGCGTCAGCGACACCAGTTCCACTCCGGCACGCAGCCGCGAACCGACCGGGACCGGAGACGGGAAGCGAACCTTGTTGGCCCCGTAGTTGACTCCCATCGACAGCCCCTCGACGGTGTACACGCTCGCGGTGAGCATGGGCAGCAGCGACAGGGTGAGGAAGCCGTGCGCGATGGTCGTCCCGAACGGACCGGCGGCGGCCCGCTCCGGATCGATGTGGATCCACTGGTGATCGCCGGTCGCGTCGGCGAACCGGTCGATCTGCTCCTGGGTCACGGTGTGCCAGTCGCTGTAGCCGAGATGGGTGCCGACTGCTTTCTCCAGTTCGGGCAGCCCCTGGAATACCCGCATTGTTCGCGTCCTTCCGTTCGATTCCGTTGCGCGGCTAGTTCTTCGGCCCGCCGGCCACGTAGATGACCTGTCCCGACACGAATCCCGCGCCCTCACTCGCCAGGAACGACACCGTGTGCGCGATGTCCTCGGGCTTGCCGGAGCGGGCCACCGGGATGGTGGAGATGAGCGCCTGCCGGAAGTCGTCGAACGAGACGCCCATGCGCTCGGCGGTGGCCTGGGTCATCTCGGTTTCGATGAAGCCCGGTGCGACGGCATTGGCGGTGACGCCGAACTTGCCGAGCTCGAAGGCGAGGGTCTTGGTGAAGCCCTGCAATCCGGCCTTGGCGGCCGAGTAGTTGGCCTGGCCGCGATTGCCCAGCGCCGAGGTGCTGGACAGGCTGACGATGCGGCCGAAGCCCTGCTCGATCATGTGACGCTGGACCGCCCGCGTGCACAGGAACGCGCCGCGCAGGTGCACGCCCATGACCGCGTCCCAATCCGCGACGCTCATCTTGAACAGCAGGTTGTCGCGCAGGATGCCCGCATTGTTCACCAGCACGGTGGGCGCGCCCAGTTCGGCGGCCACCCGATCCACGGCCGCGGTCACGGCCGGCTCGTCGGACACGTCCGCGCCGACGGCGAGGGCGCGGCCGCCGGCCGCCTCGATCTCCGCGACGACCGGTTTGCAGGCCTGCTCGTCGAGATCCAGGACGGCGACGGCCATTCCGTCGTCCGCCAGTCGCCGTGCGATCGCGGCGCCGATGCCCCGGGCCGCGCCGGTCACGACCGCTACCCGCGGTGTCTGCGTGCTCACGATGTTCTCCTCTGTGGTGCGATCAGGTCGGTGTCGATCAGGCCGAGGGCGTGCAGACCACGCGCCCGACGGTCTTGCCGTCGGCAAGGCGCTGGACGCCATCGGCGATGTCCGCCAAGTCGAGTCGTTCGCTGACCAGGGGGCGGATCGCGCCCGCGGTGGCCAGCCGGGTCAGCTCGCGGTGGCAGTCGGCGACCGCGGCCGGGTCGTAGGCGTTGTAGAGCCCCCAGTGCAGGCCGACGATCGAATAGTTCTTGACCAGTGCGTGATTCAGTGCGGCGCTCTGGATGTCGCCGCCCGCGAAGCCGACGACCAGGATGCGGCCCTCGAAGGCGATGCACTTGGTCGAGCGGGTGTAGGTGTCGCCGCCGACCGGGTCGTAGACGACGTCGGCGCCGCGATTGTCCGTGACCCGCTTGACGACCTCGACGAAATCCTCACTCCTGCGGTCGATCACGATGTCGGCGCCGAGCGCGCGGGCGTACTCGGCCTTCTCGGGCCCGCCCACCACGCCGATGACGCGGGCCCCGGCCGCCTTGCCGAGCTGGACGGCGGCACTGCCGACCCCGCCCGCGGCCGCGTGCACCAGCAGGGTCTCCCCCGCCTGCAGCGCGGCACGGCGATGCAGGCCGAACCATCCCGTCTGGTAACCGATGAACAGGGACGCGGCCTCCGCATCGTCCAAAGCGGTTGGCGCGGTGAAGGTCTGGGCCGCCTCCAGGACCGCGTACTCGGCGAAACCGCCGTACGGCAGCGAGCTGCCGCCGAGCACACGGTCACCGACCGCGATCCCGGTGACCTCGCCACCCGTGGCCACGACCTCCCCGCACAGCTCGACGCCGGGCGTGAACGGCAGCGGCGGCTTCACCTGGTACAGGCCGCGGCACATGAGCACGTCGGGAAAGTTCGCCGCCGCACCGGTGACCCGCACGACCACCTGACGTGGGCCGGGTTCGGGGCGCTCCACCGTGTCGAGCCGCATCACCTGTGCAGGCTCGCCCAGTTCATGGACCCGCCAGGCCCGCATGTCCGCCACTCTAGACGCCCCCGGTCAGCGTGAGGCCGCCGTCCACCACGAGCAGCTGGCCGGTGAGCCAGGCCGCGTCCGCGGAGAGCAGGAAGGCGACCACGCTGCCGATGTCCTCGGGCACGCCCAGCCGCTTGAGCGGGTAGGCGGCGGCGATCTGCTCCTCGCGGCCCTCGTAGAGCGCGGTGGCGAACTTCGTCTTCACCACCGCCGGCGCGACGGCGTTGACGCGGATGTCGGGGCCGAGTTCGACCGCGAGCTCCTGGGTGATGTGGGTCAGCATCGCCTTGCTGGAACCGTAGAAACCGATGCCGGGCGCGGGCTTGAGCCCGGCGACCGAGGAGACGTTCACGACCGCGCCGCCATGGTCCTTCATCCACGCCCGGTAGGCGTGCTGCACCCACGACAGCGCGGCAAGACAGTTGACCTCCACGATCTTTCGGGCCGCGTCCAGGTCGAGCTCCACCATCGGCCCGAACACCGGATTGATCCCGGTGTTGTTCACCAGCAGGTCGGCACTCCCGAAGGTCTCGACGGCCCGCTCGAGGGTCTCGGCCTGATGCGCGGAATCGTCGGCGCGCCCCGCCACGGCCAGCGCCTTCGACGGCCCGCCCAGCGCCGCGACGGCCTCGTCGAGCGCCTCCTGCTTGCGGGCGGTGATCACCACCTTGGCGCCCTCGTCCACCAAGCGCTGCGCGATACCGAGGCCGATACCCCGGCTGGCGCCGGTGACAATGGCGGTCTTGCCTTCGAATCTGTTCACGGACAGGTCCTTTCAGGTCGCCCGTGGCCACGGCGGTCTCGCGCCGCGCCCCGGGGCCGACCCCGAGCAGGGAACTTACTAAGCGCTTATTTTCTTCCGCCACCATGCGCCAAACTCCCGCCGCGGTCAATACCGCCGAGGGGGTCGAACTCCTGTGATACGTCACACAGCGCACTCGAAAGCCGAGGTCATGCACGAGAAAACGACACGAACTCGAACCCGGATTCAGATTGCGGACCCGCGCGGCAGCTACCGCGCCATCCGCGCACGCGGGGTCGCGAGCTATCGAGTCGCCGGCTATCAGGTGGGTCGCTAGTTATTCGGACTTCACCTGCAGGGCATTGACCCACAGCTGGGTCAGGGTGCCGACCAGCTTCTCGAAGGCGATGCGCTGGTGCTGCACGAAGACCATGTAGGCCATGCGGCTGACCATGACCGACAGCGCCTGAGCGGTGATCATCGGATCGAGATCCGCACTGGCCTGCCCGGATTCCTGCAGCTCACGGATCATCCTGGCATTGCGCTGGATGAAGGCGCGGTTGCGTTCCAGGCGCAGCGCGCGGAAGTTCTCGTTGATCTGGGTGACCTCTTCGAACACCCCCATCAGGCGCGCATTGCGCTTGTAGGCCAGCAGGTATTCCCGGTTGGCGGCCTCGACGAGCTCGCGCGGGTCGGTGACGCCGGTGCGGGCCCGCACGTGCGGGTGCAGCATTTCCTCCTGCACCTCCTCGACGACGGCGGTGAAGATCTCTTCCTTGCTGTCGAAGTAGGTGTAGAACGAGCCGGCGGCGGCGCCTGCGGCCTTGGAGATGTCGGCGATCCTGGCGTCGAGGTAGCCGTCGCGTTCGAACACTTCGCGGGCCCCGGCGATGAGGGCGGCACGGGTGCGCTCGCCGCGCTTGGTGCGCGGAGGTACCCGGCGAGGCGCGGCCTCGCGGTCGATGGGTTCGGACGTCACGGCGGATCACTCACTCGGTCGCAGGGACGGCTGCCGATTGCCACCGTATCACCGCTTATACCAGCACATATCGTCCCACGCCGACGATCTTCGGCCCGCCGGCGCACGCGGCAGCAGCATCATTGAAGTTGACACCGGATTCAGATATGGTCGCGCACAGGTCGTGACGCCGCTCACTCCGACCCCGTCTCATTCGACCTCTACATAACTGGATGTTCCATGACAAATGTCGCCGACCGCATCTGGCAGCACGCGTCCGAACGCCCCGACGCCATCGCGCTGCGCCACCTGGACGACACCCTCTCCTACGCCGAGCTGGCCCGCCGCAGTGCGGCCTTCGGCGGTCTGCTCACCGAATCCGGTGTCGCGGTGGGAGATCGCGTGTTGCTGGTGGCGCCGACCGTGCCGGAGTTCGTGATCGCCTACCTGGGCGCGCATCTGATCGGAGCCGTCGCCATCCCGGTGAACACCATGGCGACCGCACCCGAAATCGGTTATGTGCTCGACGATTCCGGTGCCCGGTATGCCATCGCCTGGCATCTGGCCCGCACCGCGGCCGAGCAGGCCGCCGCCGAGCGCGGCATCCCGGTGCAGCTGCTCGAGCCCGGTGCGCACGCCTCCCCAGCCCAGCCGACCGCCGAACCGGTCCGGCGCGAACCCGACGACACCGCGATCCTGCTCTACACCTCGGGCACCACGGGCAAACCGAAGGGCGTGGAGCTCACCGTCGCCAATCTGATCGAGACCGCACGCATTTTCATCGATCAGCTGCGGCTCACGCCCGAGGAGCGCTTCGGCACCGGACTGCCGCTGTTCCACGTGTTCGGGCAGGCGGTGTGCCTGATCACCACCCTGCACGCGGGCAGCTCGTTCTCCATGGTGTCGCCGTTCGTCCCCGGGGCGATGATCGAGACGATCCGCGATCACCGGCTGACCGTGGTGGCGGGCGTGCCGACCATGTGGAATGCCATGCTGCACAGCGCCGGCGACTACGGTCCGGAGGATTTCGCGAGCCTGCGGCTGGCCTGCTCGGGTGGCGCGTCGCTGCCCGCGGAGGTGATCCGGTCCTTCACGGAACGTTTCGGCTGCACCATTCTCGAGGGCTACGGGCTCACCGAGTCCAGCGGGGCCGCGACCTACAACCCCCTGGATCGCGAGCAGCGGGCCGGGTCGGTGGGTACCGCGCTGCCCGGCACGTCGATCGAGGTGCGCGATCCGGAGGGCACGGTGCTGCCCGCCGATACGGTCGGTGAGCTGTTCATGCGCGGGCCCAGCGTGATGAAGGGGTACTGGCAGCGGCCCGACGCGACGGCGGCCGAGCTGTCCGGCGGCTGGCTGCGCACCGGTGATCTGGGCCGCGTCGACGCCGACGGCTACGTCTACATCGTCGACCGCGCAAAGGATCTCATCATTCGCGGCGGGTACAACGTGTATCCGCGCGAGGTCGAGGAGGTGCTCTACGAGCATCCCGGCATTGTCGAGGTGGCGGTGATCGGCCTGCCCGACGACCACTACGGCGAGGAGGTGGGCGCGGTGGTGGCCACCGCACCCGGCGTCGAACTCGATGCCGGGGAGCTGCGCGTCTGGGCCAAGGAACGCCTGTCCGCCTACAAGGTGCCGCACCGCTTCGCCTTCACCGACCAGCTGCCCAAGGGCGCGACGGGCAAGATCCTCAAGCGCGCCATCGACCCGAACCTGTTCACAGACAAGGCATCCCGATGAGCATCGTCCCCACCGTCACCGGCACCGTCGATTCCAGCGAGCTGGGCCGGGTGCTGGTGCACGAGCACGTCTTCGTGCTCGGCGAGGAGTACCGGCAGAACTACGGCGACTGGGACGAGCAGGCCCGCGTCGACGACGCCGTGAAGCAGCTCGACGAGCTGAAATCGCTGGGCATCGACACCATCCTGGACCCGACCGTGCTGGGGCTGGGCCGCTACATACCCCGCATCCAGCAGATCGCGGCCCGCACCGAGCTGAACATCGTCGTCGCCACCGGCATCTACACCTACAACGACCTGCCGTTCCAATTCCATTACAACGGGCCGGGTTTGATGATGGAGATGCCCGAGCCCATGGTGGAGCTGTTCGTCAAGGACCTCACCGAGGGCATCGCCGGGACCGGGGTGCGTGCGGGATTCCTCAAGTGCGCCATCGAGGAACCCGGGCTGACGCCGGGTGTGGAGCGGGTGATGCGGGCGGTCGGTCGGGCGGCGGTGCGGACGGGTGCGCCGATCACCGTGCACACCAACCCGCACACCCGGTCCGGGCTGGTGGCCCAGCGGGTGCTGCGGGAGGAGGGCGCGGACCTGACCCGTGTGGTGATCGGCCACTCCGGTGATTCCACCGACCTGGACTACCTCGCCGAGTTGGCCGATGCGGGTTCCTATCTCGGCATGGACCGCTTCGGCATCGACGTCCTGCTGCCGTTCGAGGACCGAGTGAACACCATCGTGGAACTCGTCCGCCGCGGCTACCGCGACAAGATCGTCATCGCCCACGACGCCGCCTGTTTCATGGACTGGTTCGATCCGGCCGCCAAGGCCCAGATCGCCCCGAAGTGGAACTACCGCCACATCAGCGAGGATGTCCTCCCCGCCCTCCTCGCCAAGGGCCTCACCGAGGACGACATCGACACCATCCTGGTGCGAAACCCGCGCCGCTACTTCGAGAAATGACAGTGTGCGCCGCCGCGGGGATTCCCCGCGGCGGCGCACAACCCTCGCCAGCGGTCAGTCGGGGATGACGATGGCGAGTTCACCGGCGGCGTAACGGGCGCGCAGCACCTTCTTGTCGAACTTGCCGACGCTGGTCTTGGGCACCTCGGAGACGAAGGTCCAGCGTTCGGGGAGTTGCCATTTCGCGATCTTGCCGGACAGGAACGCGCGGAGCGCACCGGCATCGGGTTCGGCGCCGGCGCGCAGTGCGGCGGCCACGACCGGGCGCTCGTCCCACTTCTCGTCCGGCACACCGAAAACGGCGGCCTCGGCGATGTCGGGGTGCGCCATCAGCGCATTCTCCAGATCGACCGAGGAAATCCATTCACCGCCGGATTTGATGATGTCCTTGGCCCGGTCGACCAGGGTGAGGTAGCCGTCGGCGCTGATGGTGCCGACGTCGCCGGTGCGCAGCCAGCCGTCGCGGAAGGCGTCGGCGCCGATTCCCGCGGCATCCGGCGAGTAGTAGGAGGCGGTGACCCAGGGGCCGCGAACCTCCAGCTCTCCCACCGCTTTTCCGTCGCGGGGCAGCTCGGCGCCATCGTCTCCGATGAGCCGCGCCTGGACCGCGGCCGGGATGCGGCCCTGGGTGATGCGGTAGGCGAAGGCGGCCTCACCGTCGAGGCCCGCTGGCGGCCAGGCCAGCGCACCCAGCGGGGAGGTCTCGGTCATCCCCCACGCCTGGATGATGGGCACGCCGTGCCGTTCCTCGAAGGCGCGCATCAGCTGCGGCGGCACCGCGGCACCGCCGACCACGACCGCCCGCAGATGGGTCAGGTCCTGCGGCTTCGCGTCGACGGCGGTCAGCACGCCGTTCCACACCGTCGGCACGGCCGCGGCGAAACTCGGCCGCTCGGCGGCCATGAGCGCCAGCAGCGGTTCCGGTTGCAGGAAGCGGTCGGGCATCACCAGCGACGCCCCGGCCATGAGCGCGGCATAGGGCAGGCCCCAGGCGTTGGCGTGGAACATGGGCACGATGGCCAGCATCAGGTCGCCGGCACGCACGCCCATGGCATCGGTGGTGCAGGCCTGCATGGAGTGCAGCCAGTTCGAACGATGGGAGTAGACAACACCTTTCGGGTCGCCGGTGGTGCCGGAGGTGTAGCACATGGCGGCGGCCGAGCGCTCGTCGAGGACCGGGAAGTCGAAGGTGCCCGGATACTGCGCGAGCAGGGTGTCGAACTCATGGACGGTGACGCCCTCGGGCGCGGGCAGCGTCGCGGCGTCACCGTTGGCGACGATGACGTGGCGCACCGTGCGCAGGGTCGGCAGTACGGGTGCGAACACCGGGATCAGGGAGGCGTCGACGATCACGACCCGGTCCGCGGCGTGGTCGGTCACGTAGGTGATCTGTTCGGGGAACAACCGGATGTTGATGGTGTGCAGCACCGCCCCCATGGCGGGCACCGCGCAGTACGCGATGAGGTGCTCGTTGTTGTTCCACATGAAGGTGCCGACGCGATCCCCGCGGCCGATGCCCAGCGCGGTCAGGGCATGGGCCAGCCGGGCCGCCTGCTCCCCCAGTTCACGGTAGGTCAGGACGCGGGATTCGGTGCCGGTCCAGGTGCGGACGGTGGCGTCGGCGTGCACCGTGCTCGCATAGCGCAACAGGGTGGCCAGGGACAGCGGTTCGTCCTGCATGGTGCTGGGCATCGGCAGGTCGAGCTCGTCGTAAGTCATTGTGCAGATGTCTTTCTCGGGTACAGCCCGGGGTGAACCGGGCCGGGTGCGCCGTGCGCGGAAGCGGCGCGCCCGGCCCGGTTCGCTGCGCTCAGCCGCGCAGCGCGGAGGCGAAGATGCCCGGCAGGGCGGCGGCGCCGGGTCGCTTCGCGAAGTTGGTCAGTCGCCGCAGGGTGGTGGCGCCGGTGCGGTTGGTCACGAACCACGGCGGTTTCGGGGAGAGCGCGAACTCGCCGCGCAGCAGCGACCGCGGGACGGGACGGAAGGGGCCGCGGACCACGGTGCGCTCCGGATCGGCGATCAGCAAGCCGTTGTGCACCACGCCGATTCCGCTCTGGATGTCGGCGAGGGTGTGCCCGGGGAAGGCGCCCCAGGAGGCGCGGGCGGTCAGATAGCCGAGGCCGGTCCAGGCGTTGATGGCGACGGTGCCGTACCGCAGGTCGGCGATGGCTCGCTCGAAATGCGCACCCAGCCGGTCGATGGTGGCGGGGTCGGCGATGATATTGACGCCGAGGGTGCCCTCGAACTCCTCGTTGGACACGCGGACCGCCTGCGTGAGGAATTCCGCTGCGTCGCCGCTCAATTCGAGCACGCCCAGCACCGGGGCGAAATACTCGGTGCGCAGCGCGGTTTCGTCCCGATGCGGCACCAGGCCGGTGATGAGGGTGCGCGCGCCGATCCGCTCGGCGTCGGGATAGGACGTGCGCGCGCCGTCGACGCGGGCGGCGGAGCCCGGGTAGTAGTCCGGACGCTGCGGCGCCCGCTCGAGCGCGGCGCGCAGTTCGGCGAGGAACCGGTCCTTCTGGGGCCAGTCCGCGGAGATCACCGCGACCTGCGCGGCGACGCAGTTGTAGCCGTTGTTGTGCAGACGCTGGGTGGCCAGGTGCTCGGCCTGGTACCGGAGGTCGGCGTCGGACCAGCGGCCGGGGATCACGATGGTGGGTGAGACGCCGCCCAGTTCGCTGGTGATGGGCTTGTCCAGTTTCGGTGTGCCCGCCGCCTTGTTCCGCGCGCCTTCCTCGCCGGTGCCGAACACGATGGCGTCGTGGGTGAGCGCGCTGCCGGTCATGTGCACCGCGTCCACGCCGGCATGGTGCACCAGCGCCGTGCCGACCTCGGCGCCGCCGGTGAGCAGGCGTACGAAGCCGCCCTCGATCAGGGGCGCGAAGATCTTCTCCAGCACCGGCAGCAGCGGGTCGGTGATCGGATTCAGCTTGAGCGCCACCACCCGGTTGTCGGCGTAGAGCTGGTAGAGCACGTCCAGTGGCGCGATCGAGAAGATATTGCCCGCGCCGAGAACCACGCCCACGCCGCCGGTCTCGGCCGGGGTGCGCTGCCCCAGACCGGCTCGGGCGCGCACGGTTTCGGCGTCGACGCCGGGCCTGGTCCAGACCTCCGCGCGGAATCCGTTGAGCAGCAGCCAATCGAAGACGCCGTGCGGGAAGACGTCGACCGCGGTGCGGCCGCCGGGGGCGGCGTGGATCGGGTAGCCGTCGACCGGGCTGCGGCCCTGCTCCAGTGCCCGCAGCGATTCGGCGAGCGCGGCCGCGCCGGTGAGCAGCGAGTAGGGGCCGCTCACCCATTCCTCGCCGAGCAGCGGCGAGTCCAGGGGCAGCTTCTTGATGCGGGCGGCGGTCTCGACCCACTCCCGCGCGTAGCGCGCGGTATTGGCGTGAACCTGTTCGAGCAGCTGCCGCCGGGCGGGCAACGGGGTTCGGGCCCAGTCGATTTCGCCCTGCCGGAGTGCGGAGACGGTGGCGTCGATCGTCACCGCGGCGGTGGTGGTCACGATGCGTTTCCTTCTGAGTCGGCGTCCTCGGCGAGCATGGCGGCGGCCTTCTCGCCGATCATGATCGTGGGCGCGTTGGTATTGCCCCGCACCACCGACGGCATGACCGAGGCATCGGCGACCCGTAGGCCCGCGACGCCGAGTACGCGCAGACGCGGGTCCACGACCGCGCCGATGGCGCAGGTGGAGGTGGGGTGATAGAGGGTCTGGGCGGTGCGGGCGGCGAAGTCGAGCAGGTCGGCGTCGGAATCACCAGCGGGAGTGAGGAATTCGCCGGTGGTGAGCTCGCGCAGCGCGGGCCGGCCGGCGATGTCGAGGGCGCTGCGCAGTCCGGCGATGATGCTCGCGCGGTCGGCCTCGGTATCGAGGTAGTTGTGGCGGATGCGCGGCGCGGTGGCCGGGTCCGCCGAGCGCAGGGTGAGTTCGCCGCGGCTGGTGGGGTTGATCAGGCAGGGGCCGAACGCGTAGCCGTGCTCGGTCGCCGCGCCCATGCCCTCACCGTGGAAGAGGACCGGGGCCTGGTGGAACTGGATGTCCGGGCCCGCCAGTCCGGTGCGGGTTTCGAGGAAGCCGCCGGTCTCACCGATATTCGAGGTCAGCGGGCCGCGGCCGGATTCCTGGAGCAGGCCCAGATTCTCGGGCGTGAGCGCGGTCATCAGGGATTCGCGGTCGGTGCGGTAGTTGAGGAACACCGACAGGTGGTCCTGGAGGTTCTGCCCGACCGGCAGGTCGCGGACGGTCTCGATGCCGAAGGCCGCCAGCTGTTCGGCCGGGCCGATGCCGGACAGCAACAGCAGCTGCGCGGAGCCGTAAGCGCCTGCGGCCAGCACGATTTCGCGCCGGGCCCGAATGGTCTCGGTGCTGCCCTCGCGGCCGATCACCACACCGGTGGCCCGGCCGTTCTCGATGACGATCCGGTGCGCGAGGGCGTCGGTGATGACCGTCAGGTTCTCCCGCTCCAGCGCCGGGTGCAGGTAGGCGACCGCGGCGCTGCATCGCATGCCGTTGCGCTGGGTCACCTGGTAGCGGCCGACGCCGAGCTGGGTGACGCCGTTGAAATCGTCGTTGCGGGTGTGCCCGGCCTGTTCGGCGGCGCGCAGGAATGCTTCGCCCAGTGGATGATTCGACCGGCTGTCGCTGACCGACAGCGGCCCGCCCACACCGTGGTAGGCGTCCTTGCCACGCTCGTTGTCCTCGGCCTGCACGAAGTACGGCAGCACCTCGTCGTAGCTCCACCCGTCCGCGCCGGCCGCGGCCCACGCGTCGTAATCGGCGCGGGCGCCACGGATGTAGATCATGGCGTTCATGGAGCTGGATCCACCCAGGACGCGGCCGCGCGGCAGGTAGGCGCGGCGGCTGTGCAGCCGGGGTTCGGGTTCGGTGTCGTAGTCCCAGTCCAGCGGGCTCTTGAACAGGGACGGGAAGGCGACCGGCAGGTGGATCTTCTCGGCGGTGTCGCGCGGCCCGGCCTCGATCACGGCCACCCGGATCGCCGGATCCTCGGACAATCGGCTGGCCAGCACGGATCCCGCGGACCCCGCGCCTACGACGATGTAGTCGTACACGGTCGGCACCTCTCTCCACCTCATCGATCGACCCGGGTCGGCTATGACCCGGGTCACTGTCGCTGTCGGTGTCGATATTGCGGGTCAGGTCCATCCGCCCACCATGTGCGCGGGTTTGCCGATACCGCCCGGCCGACTGTGCTCGAGCACAGTCGGCGGCGAGAGCAGTTGCCTACTATCGAATCCATGACAGCGCTCACCGGCCCGCCGCGCAACGGCTCCACCGCAGTGCCGCCGAGCGATTCGACCGCGGTAACGCCGAGCGGTTCGACCGCAGTGCCGCCGAGCGATTCGACCGCGGTAGCGCGCACCCTGCTCGTCGAGGTCGACGACCTCACCACCGAACTCGTCGGTCGCATCCTCACCGGCGAGAACGCTTACGCGGAGGCCGCCCTGACCGAGGCGCAGCTGCACCTCGTCGTCCGCGACAATCTGGCCGCCCTGCTCGAACAACTCTCCGGGAGCGCCGGGCGGCGGCTGCAACCGGCGACCGTGGTGGGCCGGGTCAAGGCGGAGCTGGGTGTGCCGATCGCGGCGGTGCTGCACGCGTACCGGCTGGCGGGACGGCTGCTGTGGGAACGCGCGCTCGTCACGGCGCGGGGGACGAATCTGGACGCGCTGCCGCAGCTCGGCTCGGAGATGTGGCGGCTCCTGGACGACTATTCCGGCGCCGCCGCCGACGCGTACGCCGACTACCTCACCGAGCGGGTCCGCCACCACGACGTGGAGCGCCGCGCCATGCTGCGGCGGCTGTTCGACGGCGAGGCCGACGATCCCACCCGGCGCGACATCGCCCGGGCCCTGCACCTGCCGCCGCTGGGCAGTTTCGTCGTCGTGCACGCCGAAACCGATTCCGGCGCAATCGAACCGCTGTTCGGGATCGAGGATCGGCTGCGGGCCGACTTCGTCGAGTCGATCTGGCTCACCGAGCCGGGCGCGCGGATCGGGCTGCTCAATGTGGCCACCGCACGCTCGCACGAGCGGGTGCTGTCGCGCCTGCGCGCCCATGCGACCGGGCGCATCGGGGTGAGCCGCCCCTTCCCGACGCCGGGGTCCGCGGCGACCGCCTTGCGCGAGGCGGAACTCGCCGGGAGGTGCGCGCCGCCCGGCAGCCCGGCCGTGACCGCGTACGGCAGCACGCCGATCCCGCTCGTTCTCGCGCATGCGCCCTCGGCGTCACGGGAATTGGCGGACGATGTCCTGGGCCCGGTGCTCGAACTGCCGCCGGAGGAACGCGACACCCTCCTCGATACCCTCGAGCTGTGGTTCGAATGCGGTGGCTCCAATACCGAGGTGGCGCAACGGCTCCACTACCACCGCAACACCATCCACTACCGGCTGCGGCGGATCGAGACGCTGACCGATCGCCGGTGCTCGGACCCGAAGGCCGCCGCCGAGCTGTACATCGCCCTGCACGCCGCGCGGCTCGCCGGATTCGATCCGGCCTGAGCCGCAACCGGGTTCAGCGTCCCGATCGCCCGAATCGTCCTAGATTTCATGCTGTCCGGTAGGGCGGCGCTCATTCGTGGCGGGGTGCGGGCGGGCGGGGCTTCCCGCCGCGCCGATGCCGCCGGTGCGGCGGCGGTGCCGCGGGGCGAGGCCGGAACGCGCGAACTGGCCGGGGGTCTGCCCCTTCCAGTCCCGGAACGCGGTCGCGAACGCTGACGCGCTCGTGTAGCCGAGCCGGGCGGCCACCGTGTCGACGGTGAAACCGGCGGCCAGCAGCTCCTCGGCCAGCAGGCCCGTTGTCTCGCAGGCCAGTTCGCGGAAGGTGGTGCCCTCCTCGGCCAGCCGGCGGCGCAGGGTGCGGACGCTCATGTGCAGGTCGGCGGCGATGGCGACCTGATCGATGGCGCGGCCGTGCCGCATCAGCAGGGCCCGGACCCGACCGGCCAGCCCGACCCGGGCGCGGCGACGTTCGACGATCTCCGCGCACAGCTGCCCGTACTGCCTGCGCAGCATCGAATTCGCCTGCGGCATCCGGCGTTGCAGATCGGTGGCGTCGAGGTAGAGGGTGTCGGCGGGCTGGTCGTAGACGATGTCGCCGATGCCGAGCAGTACACCGACCGCCTCGTACACCGGGGCGTACGGCAGGGTCAGCTCCAGCCGGTGCACCAGGACGTCCCAGGACAGCAGTTCGCGCTGAATGGTGCGCAGGGCGGCCAGGTCGCGTTCGAGGGCGAAGGCGCGCAGGCGCGGCGGGACGGGCTCGGTGTCGAGGGACACCAGCACCCGGTCACCGGCGTCGGCGATGGTGAATCGGCAGTAGGCGAAGGACAATTCGGCGTGGCGGGCCCACAGTTCGGCCATCTCGCGCACCGTGGAGCAGCTGCTCAGGGCGATGCCCAGGCTGCCCAGCATGGGCAGGTGCACCGAAAACCCCGCCAGCAGGCCCATTCCCGGGTCGTCGCCGGTGGTGTCGAGGATGTTGCCGATGATCCGGAACTCCTGGCCGATGTCGATCTCGAGCTCCGGGTCCTCCAGGTCGGCTTCGGTGAGCCCGGTCCCGGCCAGCGCGGCGGCTGTGGACATCGAGCGGCCGGCGGCGAATTCGACCAGCACTGCCGCGCTGTGTATCGAACGGACACACCAGGAGTCGTCGAGCATGCCGACGATGATCTCCCACCCGATCCCCTCCGCCAGCTCAATTCGGCAATTGATCAGCTAATGTCGCGTCTCCCCGGGCGTGTCGCCTGGTCACAGCGGGTTTGAGGGTGGCCCAAATCAGCAGAGGCATGGCCTCGGGCCGCGCGGGCAAACTCGCGCCGCCGACATAGTCTGATCCCCGTTGGCCGCTGGCCCTTGGCGGCCTCCACGGTCCCGGCCAACACCGGGGCCGGAGCTGCACACGGCAGTCCCCCTCGGCGGGCGCGGTACCCAACAGTCAATCCTGCCCGCTCGCCGAGGGGCCCGTATCCACCATGCCCCGGCGCGTCCCGCCGGGGCTTCGAGCACCCGGTGGAGATGATGGCGAGCCACACCCACGGCAGCGCACTGCGCCTGCTGGCGTAGTGACTGCCAAGGGCTCGTATTCAAGCGGTCTGTTCGTTTGCTGGGTGAGCGCGGAAACCGCGAAAAGCAACGGTCGCCGCAACTTGCCGCCACCATCCATCCCGTCGAGGGTGCCCGCTCAGAAGAAGTAGCTGCCGGGATTGCCGCACAGCTGCATTAGGGCGTCGAACGGAGTCGACGCCAGCCGTGTGTCCACGGGCGCTCGCGGTGGCCGGTCCGGCACCACCGCACCGAGCTTGGCCACGGAAGCTCGCTGAAACAGGTCCGCATAGTGGGTGTGACCGGGGATGATTTCCTCCTTACCGTTGCAGCCGGACGCCGCGTCAACGGGCACCGACCCGACCATCCAGGGGTGCGGCGGCGCGCCGTAGGCGCTGCAATGAGGTCACACCGAGCCACCGGCCCCTATAGCACAGCACGGGGGAGACGTCCAGGACGATATCGCGTTCTGAGCGTGTCGCACCCTCGCGTCGCGCGATACCTCGCCCGGGAACGCCGGATCGCCGTCCTGCCAGCGGGTCCCGAGCGTGTCGTCCAGCTCGAGGTCGCGCCGTGCCGGGATCGGAGGTCCGCTACGAGATCCCCTCCGCCGCAGGCCGATACGCAGCACCGTAGAAATAGCAATAGAATTTGATCATTGAATTCGCGGGCGGAATGAAGATCAAATAGCTTCACCTCGGCACAATGTTCTGTTAGCTCATTATTAACGGTGATTAATCCCACAATATTAGCGGTGGATTTGCAGATTTCTTCCTCATAACATTTTGATATGCGCCGTGATGGCGTCGTTATCTGTAGATGAAAGGAAGCTCCATACGTGTTCTCCCGCAAGATCGTTGCCGCCGCCACCCTCTCTGCCGCCGCCCTGTTCCTCGGCCCGGTCGCCGCGGCCTCCGCTGCCGGCTCCCCCGCCACCAGCCAGGGCGCGGGTTCCGCTGACGCTGGCTCGTCCTCGGGTTCGGCCGGCTCGTCCTCGGGTTCGGCCGGCTCGTCCGCCGGTTCCTCCATGCTCGACTCCGGCAGCTCGGCACTCGACGAGGGCACTCACACCATCGACAACATCCTCGATGCGATCACCGGTGTCCAGAAGCTGAGCCAGCCCAAGCCCGCCTCCTGATTCGGGATGCGAGACTGAAGAGCTCGTACTCGAGTGGTCTGAATTCGTCTGCAGGGTGAGCGCGAAAACCGCTGAAAACAACGGTCGCCGCAACTTGCCGCGACCGTCCATCCTGTCGAGAGCGCCCGTTCAGAAGAAGTAGCTGCGGGGATTGCCCCGCAGCTGCATTAGGGCGCGCAGCTGTCCCTTGGGAATGGGGACGACCGATGTTCGACCGAGCCACGCAGTGGCACCGCGGTAGCCTCTGCGCGCTGACTCTCCCCGTACTGGCACTGCCGAGAGCCGGCAGCTGCGCGAGTCAGTCCGATATCAGCTGGACTGCCCCCCAATCGCGGAACCGCGGCCACCACGCCATGCACAGACGCCGTTACCGGCCCAGGCTTGGTTCGCACCCGCGTTGTCGGCCGAATGCGCAAAGGCTCGCCAGACCTCCCCGAATGCACCCGGCAGCTCGAGGACCTCGGCTGGGGCGAGCTCGGGTCGAACGTAAAGCAGCAGCCCAGAGCCTCGCCTCAGTTGCCTCCAGATAGCCAGGCCATAAAACCATCAAATAGTGAAATATCCAGCCGGACAAGCCCTTAACGTATGCCTGGGGTAGCAGTGCAAGTGCCCGGGATCCGGCTTTTACGCCACTACCGCCTAGTACTGGGCGAGAAGCTCAGTGGCCCATGCCGATTCCACCGTCGACGTTGATGACCTGGCCGGTGATGTATCCCGCGTTCGGGCTCATCAAGAACGCCACGGTGGCCGGCCGCTACCCGTTCATCGCGCCATCTACGGCTGCGAGTCGCAGTCAGGGTGTGAGCGGGAGTCGATCGGGCGTACGGGCTACCGGCCGTCCTGCGGCGCGGACCAGCTCACCGATCCGGATCGCGTCGCGGACGGCCGCGCCACCGACATCGTTGTTGAAGAAGACGTAGGCATCGTGATTTCCATCCCAGGTGTCCTCGATGCGCCGGACCCATTCGGCCAGAACGCGTTCCGGGTAGCGGGGTGCGGACCGGCCGGGACCTTCATGGAAACGGACGTAGGCCCAGTCGGCCGTGCGCCACAGCGGCGCGATCGGCCGGCCGAGCCGGTCGGCCCAGCACAGTGCCGCGCGGTGCGCTTCGAGCACGGCCCGGACCCGGTCGTCCCACCAGCTCTCGTGGCGCGGCTCGACCGCCACGCGCAACTCGGCGGGGATCAGCCCTAGCACCTGGTCGAGCCGCTCGGGTTCGACGGTCAGGGTGGGGGGCAGCTGAATCAGTATCGGCCCCAACCGATCCCCCAGTCCGCGCGCCGCATCGATCATCCGCTCCAGTGGGATCTCGACGTCCCGCAGCCGGCGATAGTGGGTCACCACCCGACTGGCCTTCACCGCCATCACGAAATCCTCCGGCGTCCGGCCGTGCCACCCCTCGAAGGTCGTCCGGGCCACCGGCCGATAGAAGGCCGCGTTCAACTCCACCGCCCCGAATGCCTGGGCATACACCTCGAGCCACCGCCGCTGCCCGATTCCTAGCGGATACACCAGCTCCCGCCAGTCGGCGTACTGCCACCCCGATGTTCCGACGAACACCGTCACGGCTCGCCACCCCGGCCCCGCATCACCTGAGCAAACCTCCGGACGCCATACCCCACTGTCCCACCACCGGTCCTACAAGGCAGTGAAATCTTTGCGTTTCACACAACCTTGCGCCCATTCGACCGCAGTTCTTGCACCGCCGAGGTTGTTCATCTCCGCCGTCCCGCCCCTACACGCGATCGACGTGCACAGACCCATGATCGGGGAGACTGTGGCCTACTCTCGGGTGGCATGAGCTCAGTCGCTGATACAACCGCCGTGACGAACTTGATCGCGAAGTATGCCGAGTTGGTCGACAGTGGGGATTTCGCAGGAGTGGGGGCGTTGTTCGAGCACGGGGTGTTCAGCGGCAGCGGTGGGTCGGTCGCGGGGAGTGAGCGGATCGAGAAGATGTTTCGGGGCATGGTGATCGTGTACGAGGACGGGACGCCGCGCACCCATCACGTCACCACGAACATCGCCGTCGAATTCGGCGAGGACACCGATACCGCCACGGCGCGTTCCTATTTCACGGTTTTCCAGGCCACACCGGACCTGCCCTTGCAGCCCGTGGCAGCGGGCCGTTACCGGGACCGCTTCGAGCGCAGTGCCGGGCAATGGCGGTTCGCCGAGCGCCAAGTACAGATCACGCTGACCGGCGACATGAGCCGGCACCTGCGCACCCCGGCCCCACAGGAGAGCTGACGGGCGGATCAGTCCCACCCGTGCAGGGCGAAGGAAGTGCCGAGATGACAGTTACGAACGCCCGCGGCCTGGTAGGGGATGATATTGGGCGGCAGGGCATTCGGGTCGGCCCAGAGCAGGCCGGCACATTTGTGGGGCTCCATGTTCACTGGCTCTCCGGTCCAGCGGAGGGCTTCGAAGAAGAAGCCGATGCGGGCGGCCCCGGACTCGCCGCGGTGGTGGAGTACGTGCGCGAAGCGCAGGTCGGCGGGGTCGATGGTGATTCCGATTTCTTCCATGGCTTCACGGATCACGCCGTCCACCACCGATTCGCCGTCCTCGAGGTGGCCGCTGGGTAGATTCAGCAGGCCGTCACCGTAGCCCGTGTTCGCGCGCTCGCCGAGCAGGACCAGGCCATCGCGCCACAGGACGATGTGGACATCGATGATGCTGCGGTAACGATCCGTCACTCGTTGCGCGGCTTCCGACCGATTCCACACGCCCACAAGGTCCCCAGCACCGCCCCCGGCGGCACCAGCACCCACACCCACCACGGATAGAACCACTGCAGCGTGACGCCCAGCAAGAGCCACACGATCAAGTTCAGCCCGCTGAGCGACAGCCACACGATGGTCAGCACCGTCATGGCGATCCGCCCGCCCGATGGCCCCGGCTCTTTCATCTCGGGCAGATCAGCGGACACCTTGGCCAGCTCGCCCCGGGTACGAGCCTGCCAGATCGACTGCACCCGGCTGTCGAACTCACCGAGATCGAGCACGCCGGCGTCCACAGCGCGGCGCAGCGTCTCCTCGAGTTTCTTCCGTTCGGCGTCGGAGATCCGAATGTCGTTGGGGTGCACCGGCTCACTCACAATCCCGATCCTGCCATTCCCGGCCCGGCCGCGCTCGCGAGTGCATCGAATGCTGATCAGCGTTGGCGCTCGATTCCGTACCGGCCCGGCTGGTATCCGATCCGATCGAGGTCGACGGGGCCGGCGTCATCGCGGCGGAAATGATCGACCCAGGATCGGTCCAGCCGGTGGGGGCGGACGGACTGGAAAGTCATGTAGGAACCGATGATTCGGTGTGCGACGGACTGCAGGGCGGCGGGCGGATTCGGGAGCCGGTGGACCGCGCGCAGCGGGTCGTCGATGACGAGCAGCAGGGCATTGTCGGCCAGCGGGCGCAGCGGGCCGGGGAACCAGCGTTGCCGCCAGTCCTCGAAGAGCTGGTCGACGAGCGCGCGGCCGCCCTCGGTGTAGGCGTAGTGGGCGTGTTCGTAGTCGAGGGTCCAGGCCAGCAGGTCGGCTCGGGTGTCAGGCACCTCGAGGCCCATACGCTCACCGACTCCGCGCCAGAAGTGAAAGCGGGCCAGTCGATCCGCGTCGGTGAACACGGCCAGACCCAGGTGTTCGAGGATCCGGTCCGCTTCGAGGGCCAGCGAGGCGAGGGTGTAGAGCTTGTCCTGATCGCTGATCCCGAAACGGCTGTGAATGGCCTCCATCCGGTCGATCGCCGCGCGCCCGCGCGCACTGCTGTGGCCGTGACGCAACATCTCGCCGAAGAACACCAGGGTGTCGTCGTTGCGACGGCGCACGTCGTGCATCATGTCGCCGGTCCCGCGCCGATACACGATGCGCGAGATGGATGGGATCGCGACCTGCCGGGCGAAGGCGACCGTGTAGGCGGCATGCACGAAAATGGCGTCACCGTACCGGACTTCGATGCTGAGGCGGGTGGCCTCCTCGTTGTCACGTACCGGATCGAGCGCCGCCAGCCGGCGAGCGAGCGCGCGGCCGGAGATCAGTCCGCCCCTAGCGCGGGGCAATGCGTACTTCATGACGACCTCCGAGATCGATATCGATGAGGGCTTCACCGGCGTACGACGCGGTGAACTCCGCGTCCCGCGCACCGGCCACGCTGTAGGCGCGCCCAGGATCCAGGCGCGATATCCGTAAAGTGGTGCGGCACAGGCCATTCCCTGGCCTCAGCACCAGGTCGAGGGCGCGGCCGTCGGTGACGGCACGGGCCACGAGGACGTCCGGATAGGCCGCCTCCGCCAGCACCGGCCCGGCCCGCCACTGCGGCGGCGCGCCGAAAGCGATCAGATCGCGCACACCGGCGGCCCGATTGAAGCGGAACTGGAGCGCATACATATTGCCCAGTCCGGACAGCCCCTGGTAGTAGCGAACGCCATTGGCGCTCACCGGATCACCGAATTCCTCGATCCCCGCCAGCGCCGTCCGCGCAATATCCTCATCGCCCACCTCGCGGGCGGCCGAAGCGATCATGACCTGCCCGTAGGCACTGCCGAACCGATAGTTGCCCGCATCGACCCGCGAGCTCGCCCGCAGCGGAAACCCGACATGCTCACCGCGAGCATGGATTTCCTGGTCGCGCACGATCCACCAGGCCCGCTGCGAATACTCCGGCAACCCGGCGTGCAGCCACAGGGCGGTGGTGAGCTGGATCGCCGGACCCGCCCAGAAGTTCCAGGATCCGCCCAGCCGGGCGCTGCGGACGCCGATGATCCGGCCGTCGGGGCGCAGGAACTCCGATTCGTAGGCGTGATGCAGGCGGTCGATGACATCGGCCGTGAGCGCGGTGCCGTGCAAGCGGTCGTGGGTCAGCAGGGTGTTGAGCCCGAAGGTGTTGCACACCGTGTAGATCCAGTTCGGTTCACACGGGTACAGGGTGTAGTCCCCGGCGATCATATTGCGGTGCACCGATTCCGCGAGCGTGCCGAAACTGTTCCGGTATGCGCGGCGATCGTTCCACCGGAAGGTGAGTGCGCCGGGGGCGGAGAACCGATCGTCGTTGAGCGTCTCGTACATCCCCACCATCAGCCCGAGAAAACCGGTGAGCATGATGTTCTCGCGGTCGGCCGGGTCCGGATTCCACCGCAGATTGCCCCAGAGATTCTCCAGCGCCCAATAGCCCCAGACCCGGCGGTCCAGCATCTTGACGATGGCATTGCGCTGCGCCTCGGCGAGATAACCGGTGAAGGCCGGAGTTCGCGTGTACTGGGCGGTCGCCAACGCGTACCCCAGCCCGTTGAGCTGGTAGCGCAGGGCCGCCTCACGGAACTGATCGATCCTGGTGAAGCCGTCGAACCGGTCCAGCGGCTGCAACGCGAGATCGAGGGCGTAGCGCAGCGCCGCGAGGTCTTCCGCCGAGTGCTCGGCCACCGGCGGCGCTTCCGGCGCACCGGTGATCGTGAACACTCGGGACTCCAAGCGCGCGTTCAGCTCTCGGCCACGCTTCCGCTGCGACGCCCGCCGCACGAGGAAGACCATGAACGCGACCGATACCAGCGCGAAGGGTGTCGCCAGGACCAGCCCGGCCGCCCAGGACCACACCGCGTGACCACTCATCGCGGCGCCGAGCAGAGCCGATGCGAACCACACCAGCGGCGGCAGCACCACCGGACCGAAAGCCCACCAGGCGAACAGTGCCGCCAGGCTGCCCAGCCAGACCGCCGCCATGAGCAGCGGATGCCCGGCGTAGACCAGGCCGCCGCCCGGTACGACCGCCCCGAGGGCGAAGGACGTCACCGCGGGCGAGACGTCGGCGAGCACGGCCGTGGCGGCGGCCAGCCACACCACGGTCCAGCAGGCCATGGCACGCAGCAGCTTTCGCCGCGTCGTCGTGCCGATCCGGCCGAGGCCCTCGGGCAGGCTCAGCCGGACCGTACGGGTCCGCCTGCCCGGTGGATACAGCGTGCCGATCGTCATAGGGCACTCCTCGGCGCGGGAGCCACGGCCTGGGGCGCGAGCCGCCGGGCGGGCGGCGGCGCCGATGTCGACGGCGCCCCGCCACGCCGGGTCAGCAGCCGCCAGCCGAACCCGGCGAGGGCGATCAGATAAGCCACGGCAATACAGCAACCCATACCTGACACACTGTCAGCCAATCTGACAGTGTGTCAATAGCCGGTAGACTGACCGCGAACCCAGGATTCGGAGGTGCAGTCGATGACGCAGGCAGCCGCGCGCAACGTCGCCGGGGACCGCCGCCCGCCCAGCCGAGGCGACCAGCAGCGCGCCCTGATCATCGACGCGGTCACCGATCTGCTGCGCACGGTGTCGATCACCGATATGTCGGTGCTGCGGATCGCCAAGCACGCCGGCGTCTCCCGCCCCGCGTTCTACTTCTATTTCGAGTCCAAGTACTCGGTGGTCGCCGCCGCCCTCGAGCAGGTCTGGACCGAAATAGACCAGGAGACAAGCGAATTGACCTCCTACGACAACCAGGAGCCCCCGGCGGACTTCACCATCCGCATGATCGACGGCGCGGTCGCGGTCTGGCGCCGCAATGCCCACCTCCTCAACGCCTGCGCCCAATCCCGCGACACCGACGCCCAGTTGCGCGCCATGTGGGACGCGTTCATCGGAAACCTGGAGCACAAGCTCGTGGCCTTCATCCAGCCCCAGGTCGACTCCCACCACATGCGCCCGGCCTCCGCCGACCTGCCCACCCTGATCAGCGTGCTCGTCGCCATGACGGTTGCGGTCCTGCGGGAAGAGACCGCGGCCGCCGACACCGCGGCCGCCGCCCGCACTATGGCCGCCGTCCGGCAGGTGTGGCTGACCGCCGTGTGGGGCACCGGGATTCGGTAGACGACGATCGGCCCACCACGATTCGTGGTGGGCCGATCGTTCGATGAAACCTTCGCCGCACGCCGGTTACCTACTCCGACGTGAATACCGCCGGGGCTAGCCGCGCCGGGCCGCTGTGGTCACCGGACCGATGGCCCGGAAGGTGAGGGCAACGACGAAGGTGAGGGCCGCGATGGCGGCGGCCGCCGCGAAGGCGGTGGTCATGCCGCCGACCAGCGCGTGCTGGAGCGAGCCGCCGGCATTGCGGGACGCGGTGCCGAAGACCGTGACCAGGATGGCCAGACCGAGGGACGCGCCGGTCTGCTGGAGAGTTTGCAGTGCACCGCCGGCCGCACCCGCCTCATGGGTGTCGACATTCGACATGATGATGACGTTCAGAGGCGAAACCGACAGGCCGATACCGCATCCCATCAGGATCATGGCGATGAACAGCAGCGGGAAGTAGCCGCTGTCGGCCGTCAGCTGGGTGAGCAGGACCAGGCCGGCCACCATCAGGGCCGCGCCGGTGACGGTCACCGGTTTCGGGCCGAAGCGGGGCAGCAGGCGCGGGATCAGCCGGATCATGGTGAACATCAGCAGGGCGGTGGGCAGGAAGGCGAAACCGGTTGCCAGCGCACTCAATCCGAGCACGTCCTGCAGGAACTGGGTGAGGAAGAAGAACATCGACATGCCCGCCATCGGCGCCAGGAACATGTTCGCGTAGGCGGTGGCGCGATTGCGGTCGGCGAACAGGCGCAGCGGCAGCAGCGGTTGGGCCGCACGGGATTCGATGGCGAGGAACGCGGCGATCAGGATCGCGCCGGCCGCCAGCGAGATGTCGGTGGTGGCAGTCCCCCAACCGTCCGAGGCGGCGTTGATGAAGCCGTAGACGAGAGCCGCCACGCCGGTGGTGGCGGTCAGCGCACCGGGCAGGTCGAGGTGGGCCGGCTGCCGTTCGGCCCTGGGCAGGTAGCGCAGCGCCAGCACCACGACGATCAACCCGAACGGCACATTGATGAAGAGCACCGAGCGCCAGCTCAGCCATTCGGTCAGCAGTCCGCCGACGATGAGGCCGATAGCGAAACCGGCACTGGACATTCCGGAGAACAGCGCGAGTACGCGCATCCGGGCTTTCGGATCGCTGAAGGTGGTGGTCAGCAGGGCGAGGGTGTTCGGTCCGGCCATGGCCCCGCCGATGCCCTGCACGACGCGCGCGGCGAGCAGCCAGCCCGCGGAGGGCGCCAGCCCGCCCGCGAGCGAGGCCAGGGTGAACAGGGTGGCGCCGGCAATGAACAGGTTGCGGCGGCCGAACAGGTCGCCGGCACGCCCGCCGAGCAGCAGTAATCCGCCGAAGGCGAGGCTGTAGGAGTTCATCACCCAGGACAGGCCGGTGGCGCTGAAGTGCAGGTCGGTCTGGATGCGCGGCAGCGCAACATTCATCACGGTGATGTCGAGGACGATCATCAATTGGCAGGTCAACAGGATGGCCAGCACAATTCCCGACCGGAGTCGGGGGGCTCGAGCGGGTGCCGGCACGCGCACGGCAGCGCTCGAGGGAAGGGTGGTCGACAAGGAATGCTCCATCGAATGGGATACAAACGGAGGAACCCTCCGTTTTCGATGGAGTTATCATATGGAGGGTTCCTCCACTTGCGCAAGCCTAACCGGAGGGTCCATCCGTTTCTAGTGGAGGGTTTGTGGAAGCACCGTCGACCGGAAAGCCGATGCGCGCCGACGCGCGCCGCAACTACGAGCGGATCGTGACCACCGCCCAGCAGGCCTTCACCGAACTGGGCCCCGAGGCGCCGCTCGAGGAGATCGCGCGCCGCGCCGGGGTCGGCATCGGCACCCTGTACCGGCACTTCCCCAATCGTGAGGCGCTGATCGAGGCCGTCTACCGTTCCAGCATCGAGCATTTGAGCCAACGCGCCCACGACCTCCTCGAAACCCACACGGCCGGGACGGCTTTCGAGTACTGGATGCGCGAACAGGTGGAGTGGGTGATGGCCAATCGCGTCCTCGCCACCACGCTCAAGGCGGGCATGGACCACAACACGCCGACCTTCACGCTGTGCCGCGAGGCGATCACCGGGGCGGCTTCCCTGCTGGTACAGGCGGCGCGGGAGGCGGGCACCATCCGCGCCGACATCGAGCCGCGCGATCTGATCCGGCTCGGGCACGGCCTGGGCGTCGCCTGCGAGACCACACCCGACGCCGCCGAACGCCTGATCTCGGTGACCCTCGACGGCCTGCGCACCACCCCTGCCGACGCTCAGCGGTTGTAGGGCTGTTCCCGAACCCAGCTGAAACTGCGCTCCAGCAAGGGAAATGAATGTGGATCGAGCTGGGCGAACCACGCGGGAGAACCGGCGGTGTGAGCGCGGCGGGGTTCGGCGGCAGGTGCTAGAGCAAGCTGTTGGCGGCGAGGCGGGCGAGGCAGGTGTCGACGACGTCGGCGGCGGAGCCGGACGCCTCCCCCGCCGCCCAGATTTCGGTCGCCAGGCGGACGGCGGTATTGGCCATGGCGGCGGCGAGCGCGACGTCCAGGTCGTCGGCGGGGCGGCCGGTGCGAGCGGCGATGATCGGGATGAGCTGGGTTTCGCAGTCGTATTGGACGCGCAGCCAGGTCGCACGCAGGGCGGGCAGTTGAGTCGCGGCCCGGACCAATGGGCGCAGGCGGCTCTCGGCAATGCCCTCGATCGCGAGCGTGCCGACCGTCGCGGTGCGATACGAGCGGCTCAGGGCTTCCCGCAGCGACAGTTCGGGCGGGCAGGCGGCGAGTTCGTCGGCCCAGGCCTGGGTTCCGATGGCGAGCAGCGGCGCGACGACGTCCTCCTTCCCGGCGAAGTACCGGTAGAAGGTGCGCAGCCCCATTCCCGCGGCCGCCGCGATCTCGTCCACGGTCGTTGCGGCATAACCGTTTTCGATGAAGAGGCGGGCGGCCACCAGTGCCACTTCCCGGCGTGTGGCCGCCCGTCGGGTCTCACTGAGCGCCGGGCGCCCGGCACGGTTTCGCTCGCTGGTCACCCGGGAACTGTACCGAGGTCGAAAACGTTTGATGGCGCGACGTGCCATTTTCGGCATATCGTGTCAGAAACCAGTTCCACCGATCAGGAAGTGATCCATGAACCGTCTCGAGCAGCGCCGCATTCTGGTGACCGGCGCCGGATCCGGTATCGGCCAGGCCACCGTCCTCCGTCTGCTGTCCGAAGGCGCGGTCGTCGCCGGCGCCGACGTCAATGCCGAGGGCCTCGCCCTGACCCGCAAGCAGGCCGCCGAGGCGGGCACCGCCGCGCGGCTGACCACCGTCGAGATGAATATCGGCGTGGAGTCCGAGGTGGTCGCGGGCGTGCGCACCGCCATCGATGCCCTCGGCGGACTGGACGCGGTGGTGAACGCGGCGGGGATACTGCGCGCGGCCCACACCCACGAGACGTCGCTGGATCTGTGGAACCAGATCATCAACGTCAACCTCACCGGCACCTTCCTGGTGATCCGCGAGGCCCTGCCCGCCCTGCTCGCCAACCCGCGCAGCACGGTCGTCAACTTCAGCTCGACCTCGGCGAACTTCGCCCACCCGTACATGGCCGCGTACTCCGCCAGCAAGGGCGGCATCCAGACTCTCACCCATGTCCTGGCCCTCGAATACGGCAAGCAGGGGTTGCGCGCGGTGAGCGTCGCCCCCGGCGGCATCAAGTCCGGCATCACCGACGCCACCCCCGGCTACCTCCCCCAGGACGCCGACTGGTCGCTGTTCGGCCGCCTGATCGCCGTTCTGCCCCAGGACAATCCGGCCGAACTGGCGGGCCCCGAGAATGTGGCCGGCGTCATCGCCATGCTGGTCTCCGACGACGGCCGCTTCATCAGCGGCACCGAGATCCGCATCGACGGCGCTGCCCACACGTAATACGGCACGGCCCCGATCGATACGGCAAGGCCCCGATCGACGATCCGATCGGGGCCCACGGCCGCAACTACTGTGCGGCACCCACCAGTTCGGCCGACGCCCCGCGCAGAATGCCGTCCGCCGTCCCCGCCGGCCACTCGAGCGCCGCATCCAGCTTGTCCAGCACATCCCCCGCGGGCGCCTCGACCAGGCACCGCTCGATCTGACTGATCACCCCTGCCGATGGCCCGCCCTTCTTGGCCACCTCAGCCTGCGTCCACCCGTTCTCCCGCCGCCGCGCCTTCACCCGCTCGGCCAGCGCTTCGATATCCGGCGCTCCGCCCGTCGCCGCGGCGCCGGTCTCCGCAGCCGCCGCCACCGCCACCGGCTCCGAAACGGCCGGCGCCGCAGCCTCCGAAACGACGGACTCCGCCTTCGCCCCCTGCGCATCCAGCACCCGCGGTGCCTTCCCGGAACCAATCACCCCCTGGGTAATGAGCCGAGACCGCTTCCGTCTACCCATCTTCGCCATACACCGCTCCTCGATCCGCAATCCCAGCCTTCACTGAAGCCCCGGCAAGGTTGCCACAAGTTCGCACGATTCCCCTGCCATCTCCTCCCCCTCGGCGTGCCAAGCCTCGAAAGCGCACGCACAGACGACCTGTCGATCGCTGGATGGCGACCGCACCCCGAGCCGCCGAACTCCGAACCCACCCGGATTTCCGACCGCAACGCCGAGTCGGCAGCTGCGAACCGGCGAGTCACGGGCGCTGCCGACCTCGAGCCGTGTCAGCCGTTTTCAGGTGAGTTGTTGCGGTGGAGCGGTACGTCTTCGAACTCGGTGAGCACGTGACGGAGGAAGGCTCGAATCTGGTGCTGGGCTGATGTCGTTGCGCTGTACAGGGTTTCGATTACCGGTTGCAGCTGCGGGCCGGTGTCGACGGCCAGGCGCACCAGGCCTTGTTCGGCGCAGCGGGTCAGGGTCGGCTCGAGGAACTTCGCGGCGTCCGCGGTCCGGCCGGCGGCCGACAGGCAGCAGCCGTACAGGAGTTCGGCATTCGTGAGCGCGCGCGGGCGGTTCTGGGTGGAGATCACGTCGACGAGGCGCTGCGCTTGCCGGCACGCCTGTTCGGCCGCTGCCCGGGTGCCCTTGCCGAGGAGTAGCCGGATGGCCGAGTCGTGGGCCAGTTCCGCGGCCACCGCGGTGGGAGCATCGGGATGGGCGGTATACGGCTCGAGGTGTTCGAGGTCGCGGCTGTCGGTGTCGGTGATCGGCAGACCCAGCCGGATGCGTTCGTTGATCATGCGGGCTGCCAGCCGCGGCAGGATCATGTTCGCCGCGAGCTTGGTTCCCTCGTCCAATCGGTCGTTCATGGCGTCGACATCGCCGCGCACCGCGGCCAGGCGGGCGGCGGTGCCGTAGCCCGCCATCTGGAACTCGACCGCCCCGCCCTCGACGCCGAGCCCGCCCGCGAGCAGTTCCTCGGCCTCGGTGAATTGGCCTTTCTCGTACAGCAATTCGCCGAGCAGCGCGCTGGCGAGCCGGGTGGCCTGCGACTGCCTGCCCGTCTGCAGCGCCTGACCGAGCGCGGTGCGGAACCGGGCCTCGGCGGTGCCGGCATCGAGCTGTTCGGAGGCCGCGCTCCCGTCGACGCAGTCGCAGTACACCGGGCCGAACGGTCCGCGCGCCCGGTCGCGGTACGGTTCGATCCAGCGATACCAGCTGTGCACCTCGGCGAAGTCGAAGCGATACAGCGCCGAGATCATCGCCCCCACTGCCAGCCCGTGGGCCATGAAGGGCCGCACCGAATCCCGTTCCTGTGCGAGCTCCGGCGCCAGTACCGTCGTCTGGTCGGTCGCGAGCGCCAGGCTGATACGCACCAGCTTCAGCTCGAGCTCGAGGTCGGCGGATGCGCCATCGCGGTCGCGTGCCGCGGCGAGCGCTGTCTCAGCGCGTGCCAAGGCGGTCTCCGCGGCGGCCGGGCGCTGTATGGCTACGTTCGCCCACGCGATGTTCAACTGCAGCTGTGGATTCGACGCGGTGAGCGAGCCCGGCAGTTTGGCCGCCAGCCCGAGCAGCGTCCCCATGCGCGACTGCTCTATCAATTGCCCGGCGTGCTCGGCGACCAGCCGGCAGGCCCGCTGGGGTTCGTCTGCGGCGAGCAGGTGATCGACGGCCTCGGTGAGCAGGTCGTGGGCCTCGAACCACTGCGCGGCGGTGAGGTGCAGTTCCTCGAGCAGTCCCGGATACTGCCGGATCAGCCGCTCGCGCAGGAAGTCGGCGAACAGCGCGTGATAGCGGAACCAGCGCAGATCGTCGTCGATGCTGCGCAGGAACAGATCTCGCTGCCGCACCTGTTCGAGCATGTCCTGGCCGTTGCTCACGCCCGTCAGCACCTCGGCGAGCTCACCGTTGATGCGCGTCGGAACCGATGTCCGCGTGACGAATTCGAGCAGTTCGGGTTCGAGGGTGTCGACGACGTTCTCCATCAGGTACTCGCCGATGGCGTAGTGCCGTCCCGAGATCTGATCGATGTACGCGCCCGGATCGTCGCGGCCGCGCAGCGACATCGAGGCCAGTTGCAGTGCCGCCGCCCACCCTTCGGTGGATTCGCGCAGTCGCTCGACCTCCGCCGGACCGAGGGTCAGCCCGCTGGTGTCGGCGAAGAACGCGGCGGTTTCCGCGTCGTCGAATCGCAGTGCGGACTCGTCGATCTCGGTCAACTCGTCGCGAACCCGCATGCGCCCCAGCGGAAGCCCGGTACGGTGGCGGCTGGTGACGATCACCTGCAGGTGATGGCAACCGTGGTCGAGCAGGAATTCCATCGCGGCCACGGTCGCGGGGCTGGTTACTCGATGCCAGTCGTCGATCACGAGCGCCACGGTCTGGCCGCTGTTGTGGATCTCGTCGATGAGGGTGGTCATGACGTGCCGCGCGACATCACTGGCATGCTCCTCGAGCAGCTGTTCCAGATCCGCGGCGACACCCGGATGGGCGTAGCGGATCGCCTCCACCACATGGGTCAGGAACCAGACGACATTGTCGTCATCGTCGTCCACGCTGAGCCAGGCCGCTCGAACGCCCTCGGCGGCAAGCACATCCACCCATTCCGCGGCCAGCGTGCTCTTCCCGAATCCGACGGGTCCGTGGATCAGCACCAGCCGCCGGCCCTGCCCCTCCCGCAGCCGGTCGAGCAGGCGCCCGCGCAGTACCGGCTGCCGCGGCGCGCTCGGCGGACGGTACCGGGTGGACGGCGTCGGTGCCGGCGCCAGGCTCGAGCGCGGCGGCGGGACGGGAACAGGCGGTGTGACCGTCCGGGCTCCGGCGTCGGCCGGCAGCGCCATCGAGTCGACTACGAGCCCGGAGGCGAATTCGATATTGCGCAGCCGGTCACCGAACTCCCTCGCGGTCTCGGGCCGGTCCGAAGGATCCTGTGCCATAGCGGATTCCAGCGCCGAGCACAGCGCCGCCGGTACCTCGCTGCTCCGCAGATCGGGCACCGGCTCCGAGGTGATTCGCACGAATTGCGCGACCATCGACTCGCCCTCGCGGCGCTCGAAGGCGGCGTGCCCGGTGAGCAGACAGAACAGGGTGGCGCCCAGGCCGTAGATATCGGCGGCCTCGGCAGGTTCGGCTCCCCGCAGCACCTCGGGCGCGGTGAATGCCGGTGTCCCGGCGATGAGTCCGGACCGGGTCTCGAAAGCCCCACTGATGCGGGCGATTCCGAAATCGCTCAGCAACGGCTCGCCATAGTCGGATTGCAGGATATTGGCCGGATTCACATCGCGATGGACCATCCCGTGCCCGTGCGCGGCCGCCAGCGCACCGGCGATCTTCACCCCGACCGACAGCACCTCCTGCCACGGCAGCGGCCCCCGCTCCCGAATCCGCGATTGCAGTGACCCGAGCGCATAGAAGGGCATGACCAGATACGGCCGCCCCGTGACCGTGACATCGGCGGACAGCACCTGAACGATATGCGGATGCCCGCCGAACCGGCCCAGCGCCCGCTGTTCCCGGAGAAACCGCTCCCGCTCATCCCCACTCGACCGCGCATCGAGCACCTTCACCGCGACCAGCCGATCCAGCGAATGCTCGTGACACCGGTAGACGACCCCGAAACCACCCCGCCCGATCTCCAGGGCATCGTCCAACCCGGCCGCCGCGAGTTCCTCGGCGACCCCTATCCGCAGGTCAGGCTGCGTACCGTTACTTTCCCGTTCGACCATGCCCGCTCATTTGCTTCGACGAGTTGGGCTCCGACAACCCCGATCGTAACCACGGGTATGCCCGATCGGCGGATTGTTGCCGACCGCGGCCGGAATCGCGAACCCGCGCAGTGCCCCCAGCGACCACACCAGCCTCACCAGCAACGGCCTGGCCGGCGGTCGCCCTCGGCGAGCGCGGATGGCATCGATGGTGACCGAGTTCGGCTGGTGCTGTACCGGCAGCCGAATCCAGTCCGGGGTGGGCCCGGACGAAACCGCCGCCAAGCCGAAGTCCGACAGGGAAGCCGCTCATGAGCACCCCGCACTGCTCTGACGTCTGCGGAGGCCGCTTCCCTGATTCCGGGGAGGTGAGTCGGTTCGGTGAGTGGTCCGATAATCGGACGCAGTCCGCGAGACCAGACGTCCGGTCCGCCACATGTCTCCTACCGTCTGCCAAATCGCCGCGCCGCCCGCTCCTCGGCGCGTGTATCGCGCCATCGCATCGAGTCGCGTGCACCGTAGCCGGAAAACTCGGAATCGGGTCCACCCCGCGATCGCTGCGCGATAGTTGATGTCGGCGAAGGAGTTCAAGATGGCAGAGATCGTGTCCGTCACCGGCGGCAAGGTTCTGGGCACGCGCGAGGGCGGCGTCACCCGTTTCCTCGGCATCCCTTACGCGGCGGCGCCGATCGGGCCGGCCCGGTTCGAAGCCCCGCGACCGGTCGAAGCCTGGTCGGGGGTGCGCGAAGCCCTCGAATTCGGACCCACCTGTGTGCAATCCCCGTATCCGGCACCGATTCACGCCCTCATCGGCAGCGACGGGATCCCCGGCGACGAGTATCTGAACGTCAATGTGTGGACGCCCGATCACACGGGGTCCGGTCTGCCGGTGCTGGTGTGGATTCACGGCGGGGCGTTCGTCCGTGGGTCGAACGCCCGGCGCATCTACGACGGCACCGCCTTCGCGCGCGACGGCGTCGTGGTGGTGTCGATCAACTATCGGCTCGGCATCTCGGGGTTCGCCGCGATTCCCGGATCCGCGTCGAATCGTGGTCTGCGCGACCAGATCTTCGCATTGGAGTGGGTGCGCGAGAACATCGCGGCCTTCGGCGGCGATCCCGGCAATGTGACGGTCTTCGGCGAATCCGCGGGCGGGATGAGCGTGGTGGCGCTGCTCGCGTCACCGCGGGCACGCGGGCTGTTCCGGCGCGCGATCGCACAGAGCGCCAATGGTTCCGCGGTCGCCACCGCGGAGGACGCGGGCAAGGTGGCGCGGCAGCTGGCCGATCTGCTCGGCATCGAACCGACCGCGTCCGCCTTCGGCCGGCTCGGGCCGCAGGAGCTGCGCAGCGGCCAGGATGCGCTCGCCCTGGCGCTGATGACCGCCCCGGATCCGGACCGCTGGGGTGCGTCGATCGTCGCCAACGGCCTCGGCATCATGAGCTTCTTCCCGATGATCGACGGCGATGTGATCCCGGACCGTCCGGCGGATATCCTTGCCGCTCAACCGGATCGGACCGTGCCTCTGCTCACCGGATGGACCGCCGAGGAATTCCGATTCTTCACCTTCCCCTCCGGTCTCGCCGCCGGAATCACCGACCAGACACTGCCGCATTTCCTCGCGCGCTACGGTCTGGATCCATCGGTCGGCGCGCGCTACGCCGCCAACCGGCCGAACGCCACACCCGCGGACGTGTTCGCCGCCGTCCTCACCGACCTCGTCTTCCGCGATGACGCCATGCGCATCGCGGAAGCCACCGCCGCAGCGGGCAACCCGGCCTACGTCTACGAATTCGCCTGGCGCTCAGCCATTGCCGACCTGGGCGCCTGCCACGTCATCGAGGTCCCTTTCGTCTTCGACCAACTCGCCGCCGCCCACACCCTGACCGGCTCGAACCCACCGCAGCCCCTGGCCGACGAGGTGCATCGCGCCTGGGTGCGCTTCGCCACCCACGGCGACCCGGGCTGGTCCCGCTTCGACACCACCACCCGCACCGTTCGCGTCTTCGACGCCCCGGAATCCCATGAGGTGGCCGACCCCCGCGCGGACGAACTACGCGCCCTGCGCCGAGCGAAGCTCACCTCCGGCGCGCCGGTCTAGCGGCATGAAATGGCAAAGGCCGTAGGTCAGGAACCTGCGGCCTTTATCGTGCGTGCCCGCTCGAGCCGGCGAGAGGCGTTGGGAACCAACGAATCCGGGCGCGTTGGCCATGCGCAGTCCACGACCGGTCGACGTACGCCCGGCTTGACGCGGATGCGGCCCCACCACTATCTTGAAATCGAGACAGGTCAGTCTCGATTTTGGCCCGATGGAGGCGAGTCGAACATGGTTGCGCAGGTACTGGACGTGCGGGAAGCCGTCCAGATCGTCGAACGATTGGCAGAGGCGAAAAACCGACAGGACGTGGCGGCCGCGATGGCCGTGTACGGCGTCGACGCGAGCGCCCTGGTGCGGGCGTCATGATCGTCGGCGCTCGCCGGCCGAGCACCACCACCATGCGCGCGGCTCGGCACGAGAACTGGGGATCACCACTGGAGATCGCCGACGTCGAACGGCCGGAGCCCGCCGCGGGTGAGGTCCGTATCGCGGTGCGGGCTACCAGCGTGAACCCGATCGACATGCACACCGGCAACAATTCCGGCTACGAGCAGTCCATGCGGCTGCCCTGCATCCCCGGGTGGGACGTCGCTGGTGTGGTGGATGCGGTGGGCTACGGAGTGACGCGCTATGCCGTGGGCGACCGCCTCTACGGTCTGGCCTGGTTCCCCTATCCCGCGGGCACGTATGCCGAATACATGACGGTGCCGGCGTATCACCTTGTGCCGATGCCGAAGTCGGCTTCCTTCGCGGAGGCGGCGTGCTTGCCGATGGCCGCGCTGACGGCCTGGCAGATGCTCGACGCGGTCGGGGCACGCGCCGGTCAGCACGTTCTGATCAGTGGCGCCTCCGGCGGCGTGGGTCACCTCGCGGTGCAGTTGGCGGTCGCGCGCGGCGCCACGGTCACTGCCCTGGTGCGTCCCGATCACCATGCCGCACTGTACGAATTGGGCGCGCACACCTGCGTGGACTACACCGACCCGGACGCTGTCACGGCGATCGGGAAGGTCGACGCGGCGATCGATCTGGTCGGATTCGATTTCGGCGCTTCGCTGTTCGACCGCGTGACGCCCGGAGGCGTGATCGCCTTGGCGACCGCATGGTCGGTCAAGGGATACCAGGCCGCTGCGGCGGAGCGAGGTATCCATGTGGCCTCGTGCCTGGTGGAACCCGATCCCACCGCCCTCACGGCCATCGCGGAGTTGGTCGATTCGGGCGCGGTGCGCGTCATCGTCGGTGCCGAGTTCGATCTCGCCCAGGCGGCCGATGCCCAGCAGTGGGTCAAGGACCGGCGTGGCTTCGGCAAGGCCGCGATCACGGTGAGCTCGACGGATCCGGTGTGACCGAAAAGCCCAAGCAGCTACGCGGAATCGCGGTGCGCGACAAGCTCGTCGGCATCGCGACCGACCTCTTCTACGACCACGGTGTACGTGCCATCGGTGTCGATGAGGTGGTGCGACGGGCGGGGATGGCGAAGGCGAGCCTGTATCGCTGGTTCCCCACCAAGGACGACCTCGTGCTCGCGGTGCTGCAGCGGCGCGACGACCGGTTCTGGGCCCACTGGGACCAGACCGCGTCGCGTCACGCCGACGCACGGGCCGAACTCGACGCCCAGCTCTCCTGGATTCAGGACGTCGCGACGCGAGAGGGCTACCGCGGCTGCGCTTTCGTCAACACAGCCGCGGAATTCAGCAATGCGCAATCGGAGCAGATCCGGCAGCGGTGCGCCGAGCACGAACACGAACTCGCGCGACGGCTCCGCGCGCTGACGGCACGCCTCGGCGTCCCGGACGGCGATCGGCTCGCCGATCAGCTCCACCTCGCCATCGTCGGTGCCTTCGCGGTCGGCGGAATCTACCCGACCGGTGGACCCGCCGTCCGCCTCACGGCATTGGCCGAGGACCTGATGGACGGGCGCCAGGCGCGTTCCGTCGGGAACTGAACACCCCCGAGCCTCGCCAGAATGCGGGCAGGAAGGAGGTCGGTCCATCACAAACCTGCGATGGACCGACCTTTTCCCTTGGCGATCTCCTTCAGGGCTGCCTTCTCCAGCTCAGCTTCGGCGAGAAGCCTTTTCAGGGTGGAGTTTTCACGTTCGAGGTCCTTCAACCAGGTGGCTTCGGCGACGGCATCAACTCAGTCGAACGCTGCCGCCGAACTCGCGACCGAGGACCCTGGTGCTCGACCAGTTGCAATTCGGTCATTGCTTTTTTGCAGCGCGCGATAGCCGAAGTAGTACACGACCATTTGGGAGGCCCAGGTGGTGAGGGCCAGGATGTAGAAGATCGTGTGGTGCTCGTCGTCGCCGGGTATGCGGTAGAAGTTGTACATCCCGGCTATCGCGGCTGCCGCAGCGGAGACGGCCGCTACCGCAATCGCGTGACCGCGCTCACCGATGTTCCACAGCCGCCACGCGAAATAGAGCAGGAACAAGGTGGTCAGGGCGTTCATCACGACATAGAAGATCGCCCCGGCCAGCCCGAGTTCATCGGCGAAGAAGGACATGACCAGTCCACCCACGATGGCCAGCCCGAACACGCCGATATCGCCGGCAAGCGAAGGCTTGAACCCGTGGGTGACCTGCATCAGACCCAGGACGAGAATCACGGTGATTCCGACCGACCGGGAGAACGCATCGAAGAAGAAGGCGAGGTGATACATCGGACTGGTTTCGTTCGCGCCGACCAGCCCGTAAATGAGGAAGTTGGTTCCCGAGGTCGCGACGATGATCCATTCGAGGCCGAGTAAGTAGTTTCTGTAGTCCCGGATGAACTTCCAGCCGGTGGTGAACCCGGCGGCGATCATGAGGAGATCGGCGAGTGCGTACAGTGCGGTTTTGAGATCCATGACCAACCTTGCTTCGAGGCTCGATATTTGACGTGTCGAGGAACCGACACCTAGTGCGCGACTTCGAAGATCTCCTCGCGCGGGGTGCCGACACGTTCGAGGGCCTTGTAGAACCGCTCCGGCTCGGCCCACTCTTCAGGCGTGAATACCCCTGCGTGGGTTCCGGGCTCTTCGTCGAGTGCCACCACCATGAACGCGGCGCAGGCCGTTCCCGTCGCCGCGGCCATATTGGTGAACAGATAGGTGCCAGGTCCACTCACCGGAGTACGGCGGCTGACCACCGTGGGCACGCCATTTCGGAGGCCGGTCACCTCGACCTTCAGGGCGGTTTTGTGGGGGAAGGTATGGCCCACCGCCGCCAGGGCAAGGAACTTGACCAGCTCGGTGCGGGTCGCCTCACCGGTACGCACGAGGTTCCGCAATCCGGACAGGACCTTGCGCCAGCCCTTCACGCTGCCGAACTTGTTCGTCATCACGGCTTCCAAGAAGTCGATGGCCTTGTTCATCGGCATGTCGCCCTTCTGGACCGCCAGGCCGACGCCGCGGACCATGCCGTTGTAGGGGGCCGGATCGAGCCCGCCGAAGCAGCGAATGTTCTTGGCATCCGGGTACTTTCGCGGCAAGGTCACCGGCTCCGGGTGAGCGGTCTCGTGCACCATGGTCAGCCCCAGTCCGGCACCCAGCTCCGTCCAGCGGGTCTCCACCCAGGACTGGTGGAACACCGGTCCGCCGTTCTCCCAGGTCACGCAGGGACCCGCGGCGACCCGCAGCATGTGGTCGAGAACCGCGCGGCCGACGGCTCCGCGCTCATCGCCGACGACCCAGTACACGTCGATGTTGTCGACCCGGTCCAGCTCGCCGGCCGCGTCGGCGACCAGCACGTTGGTGAAGCCGGGCGACGCACCGCAGCCGATGTACATCGGGACTCCCGCCGCCCGGGCGTCGTCGTGCATGGACAGCGCGTGCAGGGTGCTCTCGATATCGTCGTCGAAATCGAGATAGGGCACCCTGGCCTCCAGGCACGCCTCCATCACGGGACCGGCGGTGCGGTTGTACGGACCGGCGCCGAGCACCACCAGCGCGGCCCCCTCGATGGCCGTGCGAAGCCCTTCGCGGTCGTACAGGTCGAGCTGTGCGGCGGTCGCCAGGCCGGACGGCAGCCGCTGCAGCAGCTGATCGAGCAGCTCGGGACGGATGTCGTACAGGGCCAGCTCCCAGTCCCCACCAGCGACGGCGAACCGTTCAATGGCAAGCCGACACATCTCTCCCGCGGCCCCGATGAAGACTATTCGCTTGGTGCCCATGGTCATGCTCCTGTGGATCGAGGGCCGCGTGCGGTCCAGGTGACATTACTCGTAGTCGATTCGAGTTCGAGTTTGATGAGTAGAAGCTAGTGCGGAGGCGCACTCGGCGCTAGCCGTTCGCCGAAATTGTTACAGCCTTATCGAAAATGTAACGGGCCGTCGGGGCTCGACGAACCGCCGCGACACGACGTTGTCCTGCCAGGCCACGTCCGGGAACCAGCGGTTGAGCACGCCGGGCGTCCACCTCCGACGGCACGCCGTGGCGGTTCATCGCCTCGGCGCCGACGACGCCCCGTACGGCGAGCCGTAGGAGATCCCGCCTGGCTCCTCACCTGGGGTGCGCTCGCCGCGACTCGCGGATCACCGACTCCGGATCGGCCGCCTACTGGGGTAGGACCTGATCCCCGTGGTCTGCCCGGTGGTGCGGGTGAGCGGTGGGCGCCGGTTCGGTACACAGCGTCTCCAGGGCGGAGGCCATGGCGGTGACAATGGATTCGACGGTGGCGTGGTCGAAAAGTTCGGCGGCGTAGATCATTTCGCCGTGGATCCCGGCGTGGTCGCCGTCGGGGGTGTACTCCTCACGCAGGTTGAGTAGAAGTTCCCAGGGGGTGTGGCGGACCGGGACCGGGCGGTGGCGGATGGTCAGTTCGGCTCCGGCTGTGGCGATTTCGGTTCCGCGAAGGTAGGTGACCATGACCTGGAAGAGCGGGTGGTGGGTTCGAGAGCGGGGTGGGTTGAGGAGTTCGACGAGGTTGTCGAACGGGAACTCCTTGTTGTCGTAGGCGGCGAGGACGCGTTCGCGGACCTGTTGGACGAGGTCGGAGTGGGGCGGGTCGCCGGAGAGGTCGACGCGGACGATCGCGGTGTCGACGACGCAGCCGACCAGGTCCTGCAGGCCCTCGGCGTCGCGGGCGCTCAGGGCGACGCCGATGGGCAGGTCGGGGCCCGCGCCCCGGTCGTACAGGGCGAGCGCGAGGGCGGTGTGGACGAGCATGTAGGTGCTCGCGCGGTGGGTGCGGGCGGTGCGGGCGAGGGCGCGGTGGGTGGCGGCGTCGATGTGGACGGGGACGGCTGCCGCGATGTTCTCCCGACGTTCGGCGCGCGGACGGTCGGTGGGCAACACCGGATGTGGTGGCAGACCGTCGAGTGTGGTGCGCCAGTAGCGCGCCTGCCGGGTCAGCAGGCCTCCGTGCGCGCCGGCAGCGTCGAGCGATTGCCTCAGCCACAGGGTGTAGTCCGCGAACTGTGTTGCCGGAGTGTGCCAATGGGGTGCTTGCCCGGTAGCGCGCGCACGGTAGGCGGTGAGCAGGTCCCGCTGGAGCACGGCCAGGGATTCGCCGTCGCCGGCGGCGTGGTGCAGCACGCCGAGCAGGACGTGATGCTCCGGGCTCGAGCGGAAGAGACGGATGCGCAGAGGTAGTTCCGTGGTGAGGTCGAAGCCGCGTTGCAGCTCGGAATCGACTGTCCTATCGATGGTTTCGCTGTCACAGACGTCCACGACGCGGAAATCCGGCCGCGCGGACTCCATGGGCAGGATGCGCTGAATGGGACCGTCCAGGGCATACGGCAGAACGGTTCGCAGGATCTCGTGCCGCTCGACCACATCGTTCACCGCCGCGTCCACCGCCCTCACATCGAGCGGCCCGTGCAGCTCGAGTCCGGTGGCGATCAGATAGTCGGGGCGGTTGCCGCTGAGATAGTTCACGGTCCACAGCCGCTGCTGGGCGGGCGCGAGCGGGATCGGGTCCGTGCGGCGCCCGGCGGCGATGTGCTGCGGGAGATCCCGGGATTCGCGCCGATCCAGGGTCTGCTCGAGGGCGGCGATGGTCGGCGATTCGAACAGATCGCGCAGCGATACCGCGACTCCGAGCGCGGACCGCAAGCCTGCGACGACGCGGATCGCGGACAGCGAGTTGCCGCCGAGCGCGAAGAAGTCATCGGTGACACCGACTTCCGCCACACCCAGCGCCCGCACGAACGCCGTCGCGATGACCTGCTGCCGTTGCGTGCGAACCGGAACGTGATCACCGGCGATGGGCATCGGCAATGCGCCGACATCGAGCTTGCCGATGGGAGTCAATGGCAATTCGTCCATGGCCACGATGGCCGACGGAACCAGGTACGACGGCAGGGACGCTGCCAGCCGGGTCCGCAGCGCGGCGGTGTCGACGGTGCTGTCCCCGACGACGTGCGCGATGAGCGACTGTCCGCTCGCGGCCCGGCGCGCCGTGACGATCGCCGCGGTGATGCCGGGTTCACGCCGGATGGCCGCCTCGACCTCCCCGGGTTCGACGCGAAAACCGTTGATCTTCAACTGCCGATCGGCACGGCCGAGGAAGTGCAGCCGGCCGTGGGCGCCCCAGCGTCCGAGATCACCGGTGCGGTACATGCGCGCACCGGCCGGGCCGAACGGGTCGGCGACGAAGCGTTCCGCGGTGCGGACCGGGTCCCGGTGGTAGCCGTTGGCGAGTCCCGCACCGGACAGGAAGATCTCCCCGGTCACCCCGGCGGGTACCGGTCGCAGGCCCGAGTCCAGTACCACGACCCGGGTATTGCCGGCCGGATGTCCGATCGGGACCGGACTGTCCGGAGACATGTCGGCCGGGAGCGCGAAGTGGAGCGCGAAGCTGGTCGCCTCGACCGGCCCGTACAGATTTCTCACCACGGGCGGGTGCTCACCCCGCCGTACCGTCGCGGCGGCCCGCGGCGGCAGCACATCCCCGGCGGACGCGATCATCCGCAGTTCGGCGAGCTCATTCGGAATCTGCTCCGCGAGTAGGTGAAACAGGCCCGGCGGCAGCATGATCGAGGTGACCCGGCCCGCGCGCAGTACCTCGGTGTAGTCGTGCACATCGAGGACGCCGGATCGCGCGAGCACCACGGCGTGGCCGTTGAGCAGCGGCAGCCACAGCTCCCACACCACCATGTCCCAGGTGTAGGGCAGATGCATCAGCATTCGCTGGTGCCCGTCGTCCCGGCCGATCCGGTCGCGGGCGCGCGCCACGATATTGCGGTGGGTGACCTCCACGCCCTTGGACGCCCCGGTCGATCCGGAGGTGAACATGAGCGTGGCCACGGCATCGGGCAGTACGGTGACGCCGAGATCGCTGACGTCGAACTCGGTTGCCGCACTGTCGAGTTCATGTATCACCAGTTCGGCACCGGTGAACGCCAGCAGCCGCCGCACGTGCGCGGGCGGGTAGCGGTCGCTCAGCGGTACGCAGACCGCGCCCAACTTGGCGATGGCGAGAAAAACGACCACGAGATCGACCGAGCGCGGCACTGCGATGCCGATCGGCACGCCCGGTCCCGCACCGCGGGTGCGCAGCCAGCGGGCGACCTGATTGGCGCGCGCGTTCAACTCGGCGTAGGTGAGCTCCGCACCGTCGCACCAGAGCGCGACATCGTGTGCGTGCACCCGTACGGTCGACTCGAAACATTCTGCGAGCCCGTCATTGCCGATTTCGGCCGCGGTGCCGCGTCCGGCGGCGAGCAGTTCGGCCCGGCGCGCGGGCGGCAGCAGGTCGAGCTGCCCGACCGGGGACTGCCGCGGTGCGGTGAGCGCCGCCGCGGCGACCAGGATGCGCGACCACAGCTCGTCGACCTCGGTGAGGGCATCGACCTGTTCGAGCTGCACCGCGATTCGGAAGGTCAGCGCGCCCGCAGCGGGCTCCACGATGACGGTCAGCGGGAAATGTGTTCCGCCGACAACATTCACGGAGGTCACCCGCAAGTCCGCGTCCGGATCGTCGAGCAGAGCGGTATCGATGGGGAAGTTCTCGAAGACGAGCGAGGTGTCGAACAGGTCGCTCGCGCTCGCCGCCGCCAGGATGTCGGGCAGCCCGAGATGGTCGTGCTCCATCAACGCCACGCGTTCGCGCTGAATCCGGACCGCGAGTTCGATCGGCGTCTCCGGCATGCGCGAGCGCACCCGCAGCGGCACGGTATTCATGAGCAGCCCGACGGCACCGTCCAGATCACCACCATCGCGGCCGGAGACGGTGATGCCGAAGACGACGTCGTCGCTTCCGGTGAGATTCGACATCACCAGCGCCCACAGCGCCTGGATCATCGAGTTGAGCGTGAGCCCGTGCGCCGCGGCCTGTTCGCGCAGCGCGGTGACCGTGGCGGCGGGCAGGACGAAGCTGCGCTCGTCGGGCCGCCGCCACCGCCGCCGGTCGGCATGCGCGACCTTGCACGGTTCGGCTCCGGCGAGGGCCTGGGCCCAGGCTCGGCGCGCGCCGTCGCGGTCCTGCGCCGCGGACCGTTCGAGGAATGCGGTGAACGGTGTGGCAGCGGGCAATTCGAGGCCGCGGTAGCCCAGCAGCAGTTCACGGAGCAGGATGCCCAGCGACCAGCCGTCGAGCAGCGCATGGTGGTGCGTCACCAGCAGGGTCGCGGAGTTCGGCCCGGTGCGAACGAGAGTTACCGTGAGCAACGGACCCACCAGCGGCTCCGTGTGCGCGTCCTCGGCGCGCACCCGCTCCACCGCCTCGTCACGCTCGTCCGAAGTCGGATCGCCGAGATCCACTACCCGCCAGGGCAACTCGATGTCAGCGCAAATCTCGTATTCCGGTGTGTCGCCATCCACGACGAACCGGCCAAGCAGGTGCGGATGTCGATCGAGCACCGCGCGCAGGGCAGCGCTCAGCCGCTCCGCGTCGATCGGGCCGTCCACCGTCAGCACAACCTGTATGAGATAGGGGTCCTCGCCTTCCCCGCCCTGGTACAGCGAGTGGAACAACAGCCCGGCCTGCAAGGGAGTCGCGGGCAGGAGGGTACGGCCGTCGCGCATGGCGAGCGGGCTCACCGCCGCTCGGGCGGGTACCGGCGAAGGCGTCCCGACCGTGCGCGCCAGCGCACGAATACTCTGGTGCTCGAACACATCCCGCGGTGTGATCGCGAGCCCGGCGGCCCGGGCCCGGTCCGACAGCCGGATGGCGAGGATGCTGTCCCCGCCGATGGCGAAGAAACCGTCTTCGACGCCGAAACCCTTGTGCCCGAGCACTTCCTCGAACACGGTGCGCAGGCGGGCCTCGGCATCGCCACGCGGCGAAACACCGTCGGCGGGCGCCGTGCCATCAACGGTGAGCGCGCGCAGAGCGCGTTCGTCGATCTTGCCGTTGGAGGTCGTCGGGATGGCCTCGACCGCCACGATGATGGACGGAACAGCATGTGCGGGAAGCCGTTCGGCGATCGCGCTGCGCACCGCGCCGATGTCGATACCCGGGCCGGCGACATAGGCGGCCAGCCGCCGGTCACCCGGCCGGTGTTCCACGATCAGCACCACCGCCGCACGCACCGCCGGGAGTGCGCACAGGGCGGCCTCGATCTCGCCCGGTTCGATGCGGAAGCCACGGATCTTCACCTGCCGGTCGGCTCGCCCGAGGTATTCGAGTGTCCCGCTCTCGGTCCACCGCGCCACATCGCCGCTGCGATACATGACGGCGCCGGGCCCGCCGAAGGGATCGGCGGTGAAGCGCACGGCGGTGCGGCCCGGCTGGCGCAGATATCCCGCGGTGACGCCGGGACCGGCGACGTAGAGCTCACCCGGCACCCCGGGCGCGGCGGGCCGCAGCGCGGCGTCGAGGATGTACACGGCCAGATCCGGTATAGCCGTGCCGATTTCGCCGGCCGACGCGACACCGGTCAGCGGCGTTCCGGTGGTGAACACCGTCGTCTCGGTAATGCCGTACATATTGACCAGCCGCGGCGCCCGCGGTTCATGCCGCGACCACCATTCGGCCAGCCGCCACGGCTCCACCGGCTCACCGCCGAACAGCACGTAACGCAGTGCGAGCCGGTCCCTTTCGGCCGGCCGGCTCGCCTCGGCGTCGACCAGCATCCCGAAGGCGGAAGGCGTCTGATTGAGCACCGTGACTCGTTGCGTCACCAGCAGTTCGAGAAATTCACGCGGCGATCGCGCCGTCTCGGCGTCGACGATGACCAGCTTGCCGCCGTGGCCCAGGGCTCCCCAGATCTCCCACACCGAGAAGTCGAATGCGGCGGAGTGGAAAAGGGTCCAGACATCATCGGGCCCGAACTCGAACCACGGCCGGGTCGCGGTGAGCAGCCGGACCACATTCGCGTGTGTGACGACCACGCCCTTCGGGCGGCCGGTCGTTCCGGAGGTGTGAATCACGTAGGCAGGCAAGTGCGGCGACCGCAGCACAGCGCGCTCGCTCGGAACGACCTGCACCGGGTCCCCGAGGCGCAGGACGGGCGCGGCCGAGATCCCCTCCGGGAGTTCGACTCCAGCACCCGTGAGTACGAGCGCCGGTGCGGCATCGTCGAGGACCGCCCGCAGCCGCCCCTGCGGACAGCTCGGATCGAGCGGAACATAGGCCGCACCCGCGCGCAGCACCGCGATGATGGCGACGATGAGGTCCATGGAGCGCGGTAGTGCGAGGCCGACGAATTCCCCCGGGCCGACCCCGTATCCGGCAATGATCCGGGACAGTCTGCGAGCCCGCTCGTCGAGTTCGGCATAGGTGAGCTGCTCGTCGCCGTGCACCACGGCGACGGCCCCACCGTTCGCGGCCACCATGCGGTCGAATCGATCGACGAGTGTTTCGGCTACCTCGTCGGTGTCCGCGGGCCCGGCCGGATCGAGTGTGGGCCGCAGCATGCCGAGCGGGAGGTCCTCCGGGGCCACGGCCAGGGCGGCGACGGTCTCGGTGAGCCGGTGGTGGTGCGCGGCGAGGTCGTGCTCGGAGTACCGCAGCGCCGTCGATTCCAGCACCACCGACAGCGCCGGATCGCCGTTGTCGTAGACGCTGATGTTCAGATTGTCGGAGCGTCCGGCCGCCAAATGCCGCAGGGAGGCGGATTCGGATCCGAAGCGCAGATCCTGCTGCATGGGCATCACATTGACGGTGGGCCCGAGGATGCCGCCCTCGAGCCCGCTCCCGCCCAGGTCGGCGAGCATATCGCCGTACTGGAAACGCTGGTGGCGCAGGATGATCAGGGATTCGGCGCGCACGGCGGCGAGGAGCTCGCCGAGGGTGGCGGCCGGATCGATCGTGATCCGCAGCGGCAGGATGTTCGCCGTCATGCCGAGTGCGTGCCGGGAGCGCTTGGCGGGCACGGCCAGACCGACAGTGACCGTGCGTGTGCCCGAATCCGCGTGCAACAGCAGCGCGATGGCGGCGAGCATCCACACCGGCCACGGGGTCCCGGTGGCATCCGCCCGGGCGCGCAGTGTCTTCCACTCGGCCTCGGCGAGCACTCCGGCCTGCCGCAGGTACCGATTGCCGTCCGCGGCCGCCGGCGCGGCGGCGAACTGCGGTGGCTCGTAGGACCCGCCGATGGCGAGCCGCTGCGCCCAGAATTCGCGGTCGGCCGCGAACCGCGTGGAAGTCCGGAACCGCTCGTCCTCGGCGACCAGATCCGCCACCCGGTCGAACACCGATTCGGCGACCGGACGCCCGTCGAGCAGAGCGGTGTAGGTGTCGGCGACACGCCGGATGAAGGCGGCCGAGGACGCCCCGTCGAGCACCACGTGATGCGAGCGAATGAACCACAGCGTGCCCGCCTCGCCGGCATCGAGCAGATGGTGTTCGAACAGCGGCGCGCGCCCCAGGTCGAACGGCCGTGCAAGGGCCGTCTCCATGAACCGCAGCGCCTCGCCGTGCGCGTCCGCGGCGGCGCGGAAGCTGTTGCGGTACAACGGCCAGTCCGATACTTCTTCCACCACCTGCACGACCGATCCGTCGGCCTCGGTGTCGAAGCGCACGCGCAGTGACTCCGCCCCGGCGATGACGAGGCGCAGTGCCCGTTCGAACACCTGCTCGTCGAGCGCGCCGTGAATCTGCACGTAGCCGCCGACGATCAGACGCTGCCCGGTGTCGTCGAGTTGCTGTGCGACCCAGACGTGTTGTTGCGCGCGCGTCAGCGGTAGGCGCCGGGTCATGCTAGCTCCTCGATGGTCGCGTGGGGATTTCGGGCGATGGCGGTCAGCAGGTCTCGCATGACGGATCCGATCTCGGCCACCTGTGATTCGTCGAAAACACTGTGGAGATAACCGATTCGGACTCTCAGTTCGGGTCCCGGATCGACGGTGACCGACAGCGGATAGTGGGTGCCGTCGGTGAGTTCGAGGCGCGCGCCGGTCACACCGTCCAGCCCGGCGAGCGCGGCGTCGAGTTGCTCGGCATCCACCGGATAGGACTCGAAGACGACCACCGTGTCGAACAGCATGTCGCGCAGACCGGCGGCAGCGTGGATCTCGCTCAGCCCGAGTTGGTGGTGTTCGATCATTTCGGCCTGTTCGGCCTGCACCGCGTGCAGCAGATCCGCCACGGGCGTGTTCGGACCGAATTGCACGCGTACCGGCACGGTGTTGATGCACAGTCCGACAATGGATTCCACGCCGGGCAGCGCGGCCGGGCGGCCGGAGACGGTCACTCCGAAGACCACGTCACCGCGTCCGAGCCTGCGTCCCAGCAGGATTGCCCAGACCACCTGCACCACGGTGTTGACAGTGACGCCGAGTTCGGCGGCGGTCCCACCGAGTTCGCCGGTGGTCTCCGCATCGAGGGACCAGCGGTATTCCCCTGTCGTGACCGTGCTTTCGCGAGTGCGGGCGGGCGGGGCGACCAGGGTCAGTGTGCTCACGCCGTCCAGGACTCGCCGCCAGGCCCGGGTGGATGCGGCCGCGTCCCGGCCGTGGTTCCAGGCGAGGTAGTCGCGGAAGGATCCTGCCGGTGCGGGCAGCGGCTCCCCACCGGTGTAGAGCGCGAGCAGATCGCGCAGCACCAGCGGTAGCGACCAGCCGTCGAACAGGATGTGGTGATAGGTCACGATCAGCACCGTCTCGGCCCCCGCGACACGCGCGAGCGTGAAGCGCAGCAGCGGCGGACGGGCCGGATCGAATCGACGTGCACGCTCCTGTGCGGCCAGCTCCACGAGATCATCCGCGGTGGCCAGATCCACTTCACGCCAGGGCAGTTCGACCGTTTCGGGCACCACCTGGAGGGGCGTGCCCGAAGCGTCGAAGACGAAGGCCGCACGCAGGTTCGCATAGCGCTGCAGGATGCGCTGCCCGGCCTGTCGCAGCCTGTCGCGGTCGATCGCGCCACCGGGCCGCAACACCGTCTGCACGTTGTAGACATCGGCGACGTCGGCGGCGGCCGCCGTGGCTATGACGGCGTGGACGAACAGCCCCGACTGCAAAGGCGCGAGCGGCCACACGTCGGTGAGCGGGCCGTAGTCCTGCTCCCAGCCGGTGATGTCCTCGCGGCTCACCTGCACCAGCGGGAAGTCCGACGGCGTGTGCCCGCCCGCGCGTTCGTCCCGGGCGTGGCCGGCGATGGCTCCGAGCGCGGTCACCCACAGCTGCGCCAGGTGCGAGACCGCCGCGTCGTCGAGAAGCGTGGTGGGATAGGTGAATCCGGCGCGCAACTCGGTGCCCGTCACGATCGCGTTCACGTCGACGGCGACAGCCGCGGGCAGGTCCGGATCCGGGTCGGCAGCCGGTGTCGCGAGCACTCCCGCACCCAGGTCGTCGACGCGGCCCAGGTAGTTGAAGCCGACCTGTCCGGGCATGGCCGCCGGGAGCTGTTGGGCGGCCTCGGGATTCAGGTAGCGAAGCAATCCGTAGCCGATTCCGTGGTCGGGGATGGCACGCAGCTGTTCCTTGATGGTCTTGAGCACGGCACCGATCGCCTCGGTCCCGGCCAACGCCGCCTCGATACCGATCTCACGAAGATCGAGCCGAACCGGGTACAGCGAGGTGAACCATCCCACGGTCCGGGTCAGGTCCGCGCCCGGCGCGATCTGTTCCTCTCGCCCGTGGCCTTCCAGCCGCAGCAGGGAAACCGGAGCGTGCGTGCCCCACCGGGCACGCCAGACCGCGAGCGCCACGGCCAGCGCGGCGATCAGGACCTCGTCGACACCCATGTGGAAGCGTGCGGGAACAGTCCGCACGAGCGCCTCGGTGACCGTTTCGTCCACGGCGACCTCGACCGTCCGGAGCCCGGAGGCGTTATCGACGGCGGGATCCAGCGGCCGGTAGCCCAGCAGGGGATCCGGTGTCGCGCACACCCGCCGCCAGAATTCGAGCTCGGCGGCCCGCTGCGGCGCGTTCGCCGCGTCGACCAGACCGTGCGCCCAGCGGCGCATGGAGGTTCCCACCGGATCCAGCTGCGGCACCACGCCACTCGCGGCACTCGCGAGGGCTGCGAACAGGTCGGGCAGCAGGATGCGCCAGGACACGCCGTCCACGGCGAGATGGTGCACGGAGATGATCAATCGGCCCGGCACACTCCCCCGCGCGGCATCGAGCCGGACGAACTGCACCATCACCCCGGCGGCGGGATCGAGGCGATCCAACGCGGCGTCGAGTTCCGCGGTGACGAGCTCGCGCAGGGTATCGGTGTCCGCGGCATCCTCGAAGGTGCCGCGGTGCACCAGCTCCGACGCATCGAGCGCATCCGTCGACATGGTCTCGAATCGCCATTCGCCGGAGTCGTCGCGGAACAACCTGCTGCGCAACATATCGTGCCGGTCGATCAGCGCCGAGACGGCCCGGATCAAGTGATCGTGCCCGGTGCGAGCGGGCAGTTCGATGGTGAGGGTCTGATTGACCCGGCCGAAACCGCCGCCACGTTCGGCCAGCCACCGGACCACGGGCGTCAGTGGCATGTCGCCGACCCCGCCACCGGGCAATTCCGGCAGCATCCGAGGTGCGTCGGCATCCGCCTCCGGTGTCCTTGCGACAGCGGCGATCCCGGCCACCGTCCGGCGCTCGAACACCTCGCGCGGCGTGAAGTGCAGGCCGCGAGCCCGCGCCCGTGAGGCCAGCTGAATGGAGATGATGCTGTCCCCGCCGAGCGCGAAGAACGAGTCGTCCACGCCCGGCCGGCCGACACCGAGCACCTCGGTGAAGAGCTCGGCCACCACCTGTTCGGCGGGGGTCCGCGGCGCCCGATCCGAGCGCGGCACCGGAACGGGATCGGGCAGCGCGGCCACGTCCAGCTTGCCGTTGCCGGTCAACGGCAGCGTATCGACCAGCACGATGGCAGCCGGGCGCATGTAGACGGGAACACGGTGTGCGATATGCGTTTCCAACGACTCGACCGCGGGTGCGGTCTCGACGGCGGGAACCACATAGGCGATCAGGCGTGCCGATCCGGAATCCCCGGCCCGGGCCACGACGACCGCCCGAGCCACCGACTCGTGCTCGAGCAGCGCGGCCTCGATCTCCCCCGGTTCGATGCGGTAGCCGCGAATCTTCACCTGCTGGTCACCGCGGCCGAGATATTCGAGCTGCCCGCCGCCGTTCCAGCGCGCCAGATCACCGGTGCGATACATGCGGGCACCGGGCGCACCGAACGGATCGGCCACATAGCGCTCCGCGGAGGTCGCGGGGCGGGCGTGATAGCCACGGGCGAGCTGGGCTCCCGCGAGATAGATCTCGCCGCGCGCGCCGACCGGCGCCGGCCGCAGGCGCGAATCCAGCACGCGCACAGTCATTCCCGGTAGGCCACGACCAACAACGCTGGTCTGCGCCGCCCCGGCGTGTGCACGGTCCAGCGCGAAGTGGGTGGCGTGCACGGTCGCCTCGGTGATGCCGTACAGGTTCGAGATCCGGGCCGCCCCCGCCCGATCCGTGTCGTACCACGCCCGCAGACTACCCGGATCCAGCGCTTCGCCACCGAGCACGATATGCCGTAGCGCGGGCACGGCGGCGGGGCGCAGTCCGGTGCCGAGGAGCGCGCCGAAGGCCGAGGGTGTCTGGCTCAGCACCGTAATGCCTTCGCGGGCAATCAGTTCGGCGAACTCGTCGGGCGAGCGTGTCAACCCGGCGTCCACGACGACGAGCGTGCCGCCACTCGCGAGCGCACCCCACATCTCCCACACCGAGAAGTCGAAGGCATGCGAGTGGAACATGGTCCACACATCGGTGTGGCCGGTATCGAGCAGACCGCGCGTCGCGGCGAGCATGGCGACGACATTGCGATGCGTCACGCTCACGCCCTTGGGACGCCCGGTGGAACCCGAGGTGTACAGCACGTAGGCGATATTGTCCGGGCCCGGCGCGATCGAGGACTCGGCGCCGTTGGCGTGGCCGCGGTCGGCACCGTCGAGCACCAGATACGGCCGGTCGCTCGCGGGCAGTGCCGCACGGTCGGCGGCCGTGGTCACGACGCAGACCGGGTTGGTCTCGCCGAGGATGAATTCGAGCCGCTGCGGCGGATTGCCGAGATCGAGCGGCACGTAACCCGCGCCCGATTTGAGAACTCCCAGGAGCGCCACGATGAGCTCCACTGATCGTGAAACACCCACGGCGACCAGCGATTCCACGCCGACGCCGTGCGCTGCGAGCGCGCGGGCCAGGTCATCGGAGGCCGCGTCGAGGTCGCGGTAGGTCAGCGCGCGGTCGCCGCAGCGCACCGCGACGGCATCTGCGCGCACCGCGGCCTGGGCACGGAACAGATCCACGAGCGTCACGTCCGGCACCGGCGCGGCGGGGCGCTGCCAGCCCCGCACCCGGTTGTGTTCCGCCTCGCCGATCGGATCGATGTCCGCCACAGCGGCATTCGGATTCGCGGCGAGCGCCGCCAGTACCCGGGTCAGCCGTTCGCCCAGTCGTGACACGGTCTCCGTGTCGAGCAGCTCGGGCCACCAGCCGGCCAGCAGGTGCAGCCGATCGGTTTGCCGGACAGTCAGTGTCAGCGCGTAGTGCGTCGCCTCCCTGGACTCGAATCCGCCGATGGCCAAACCGGCGAATGCGAGGGCGTCCGACCGCAGTTTCGCCTCGTCGACGGGGTAGGACTCGACGACCAGGAGCGTGTCGAACAGGTTCCGCTCACCGACCTGCGTCTGCGCGCCGATATCCGGCAGGCCCAGGTGGTGGTGGGCCGTCAGTTCGAACTGCTCGCGCTGTACGCGACGCAGTAGCGCACCCACGGACTCTCCCGGGGTCAGTCGAATGCGCACCGGGATCGTATTGATGAACAATCCGACGATGTTCTCGACGCCCGCGAGGTCGGCGGGGCGGCCGGAGACCGTGGTGCCGAAGAGGACGTCGTCGCGGTCGGTGGTGCGCGCCAGCAGGATCGCCCAGGCCGCCTGCACGACGGTATTGATCGTCACCTCGAACTCGGTCGCCAGCCGGGTCAGCGCCCGGGTCTGCGCCTCGTCCAGGTCGAACGCCCGCTCCCGGGGCAGGGTGGTGGGGGCGTGCACGGCGGCGGAATCCGCGAGCAGCGTCGGCTCCGTGACCCCGGCCAGGGCCTTGGCCCACACCTGTCGCGAAAGCGAGTTGTCCTGCCGGGCAAGCCATTCCACATAGCGGCGGTAAGGATGCGGAGGTTCGACCGCGAGACCGGCGTAACCGGCCATGATCTCGCGCAGCAGCAGGGGGATGGACCAACCGTCGAGGAGCAGGTGGTGGCAGGTCACGGCGAACCGGGTCCGCCCGTCGCCGAGGCGGAGCAGGAGGAAGCGCAGCAGCGGCGGCGCGGTGAGGTCGAACGGCATCGTCCGTTCGGCGTCGAGGAGGCCCTGGTCATCGCCGCCCGCCGCGGACAGATCGACCTCGCGCCAGGGCAGGACCACATCGCCGGTGACGATCTGGACGGGGGTCCCGGCGGCATCCACCTCGAAGGCGGTGCGCAGGTTGGCATGTCGCTCCAGCACGGCCGCCGCGGCCGACCGCAGGCGCGCCGCGTCGACCGCGCCCTCCAGGCCCAGCACCAGCTGCACCGTGTACACGTCGACCGCGTCCGGATCGAACAGAGCGTGGAACATCATGCCGGATTGCAGCGGCGCAGCCGGCCACACCTCGCTCAGCGTCGGGTACCGCTGTTCCCAGGTGTCGATATCGCCCTGTGTGACGGTCACGAGCGGGAAGTCGGACGGGGTGTGCCCGCCGCCGGTATGGGGATCGCGCGCGTGGCGCGCGAGCGCGCCCAGCGCCGCACGCCACAGCTCGACCAGTTCCGCACCCGCGGCCTCGCCGAATATGCCTCGCACGTAACCGAAGCCGGTCACCAGGCGCTGGCCGAGGACGATGGAATCCACTTCCACGGCACCCAGCGCGCCCCGGCGGGCGTCGGGACGAATGGCCAGCATGCCGAAGTCGGTGGAGGGCAGGAAGCCGATTCCGGCCAGCTCCTCCGGAATGTCGAGGCCGGTGATGTGCCCGAAGTAGTTGAACGAGATCTCCCCCGGCTCGCCCGCCGGCAGTGCGGCGGCGGTGTCCTCGTTCAGGTATCTGAGCAGGCCGTAGCCGAAGCCATTGTGCGGCGCTGCCCGCAGCTGTTCCTTGACGGCCTTGATCGCGACTCCCAGGGCCGGGCCGCCGCCGAAGGCGTCGTCGAGATCCACTCCGGTCAGGTCCAGCCGCGCCGGGACGATGGAGGTGAACCAGCCGACGGTGCGCGACAGCTCCGTCCCGGGCACCGCATCCTGTTCGCGGCCATGGCCTTCCAGGCGCAGCAGCACCGACCGCTCGTCCTCGCCGCGCCGCGACCGCCAGCGCGTCACCGCCAGCGCGAGCGCGGTCAGCAGCGCGTCCGCGACGCGGGCCCGGTAGCGCTCGGGAATGGCGGTGAGGATGGCGGCGGTATCACGTTCGTCGAGTTCGACAAAGGTGTGCGCGACGTCGGCTGCCATATCGCGGTGTGGATCGAAGGGCCGCTCGCCGAAGGACGGCGCCGGGCCCTCGACGATCTCGCGCCAGAGCGGCAGCTCCGCGGTGAGCGCCTCGGTGTGCGCGGCGTCGACGAGGGCGTGCGCCCATCGGCGCATGGATGTTCCGACCGCCGGCAGCCGCGGGGTGTTCCCCGCCGCGACCGCCGCCCATGCGGCAATGAAGTCGGGCAACAGGATTCGCCAGGAGACGCCGTCGACGGCGATGTGGTGCGCGGCGATGACGAGCATTCCGGGAGCGGTGCCCGAATCCGGGGTCAGTCAGACGAACCGCAGTACCGCGCCGACGGACGGGTCGATCCGGTCGATGGCCGCGTTCAGTTCGAATTCGGCGAGTGCCCCGAGTTCATCACCGGTGAGGCCGGCGTCGTAGGCAACCTGGTGGACGAGGGAGTCCACATCGACGCTGCCCGGCGGCGTGACCCGCGCATGCCAGTCCCCCGAGCCGTCGCGGTAGAGCCGCGAGCGCAGCATGTCGTGGTGATCGACGACGGCGGAGAGGGTGGAAACCAGTGCACCGCGGTCGATTCCGGCCGGCAGGTCCAGTGTCATGGACTGGCAGAAACGGTCGAAGGTGCCACCGCGCTCGACCAGGAACCGGAGCACCGGGTTGAGCGGTAATTCGCCGACGCCGCCGCCCGGAAGTTCGGCGAGCGGCGGAATCTCCTCTCCGCCCGCGGTTTCGGCAATGGCCGCCAGGCGGGCGACGGTGCGGTGCTCGTAGACCTGTTGCGCGGTCACCGCGATACCGCGCGACCGTGCCCGCGACACCAGCAGGATCGACATGATGCTGTCGCCGCCGAGCGCGAAGAAGGATTCGTCCACACCGATGCCGTCCCGGCCGAGCACCTCGGCATAGGCGGCGGCGAGCGCGGTTTCGGTGTCGGTGCGCGGGGCCCGGAAGGCCACCGTCTCGACATCGGGTGCGGGCAGGGCCTTTCGATCCACCTTGCCGGAACGGTTCACCGGCAGTGCGGGTAGACCGATGATCACGGCGGGCACCAGGTGCCTGGGCAGTACGGCACGCAACCGCTGGTCCAGAGCGTGCGGATCGATGCTGTGCCCGGCGGCCGGGGTGACATAGGCGATCAGGCGACCACCGGCCCCACCGGCAGGGTCGGCGTCCTGAACGATGGCAACCGCCTGGGCCACGGATTCCTGTGCGGCGAGCACCGATTCGAGCTCGCCGAGTTCGATGCGCACACCGCGCAGCTTCACCTGGAAGTCACTGCGGCCGAGGTACTCCAGCTCGCCGTGACCGGTGGACCGCACGATGTCACCGGTGCGGTAGAGCCGCTGCCCGCAATCACCGAACGGGTCGGCGACGAAACGTGCGGCGGTGTGCCCCGCCCGGCGCACGTAGCCGCGCGCGAGCGTCGCGCCACCGAGGTAGAGCTCGCCCGGCACGCCCGCCGGAACGGGCCGCAGAAAGGCGTCCAGCACGTGGGCACGGACCCGCCACGCGGGTGCACCGATGGGCACTGCGGCAATGCCGCTCTCACCGATCGCGTGCCGGGTGACGGCGACTGTCGCCTCGGTCGGACCGTAGAGATTGTCGTAGCGGGCGCCCGGAGCGACAGTCGGCAGAGCTGCGGCGAGTGCGGGCGTGAGCGCCTCACCGGCGAGCAGTATGCGACGCACACTCGGCGCCATCGGCGCGGCCACCGCCTGCCGGTGCGCCGCGAGCGTGGACGGCGTGAACTGCACCGTGGTGACATCGTGGTCGAAGATCGCTCGCGCCAGCTCGCTCGGATCGCCGTGCGCACCCGCCCCGGCGACCACGACCCGAGCACCGACGGTGAACGGCCACAACACCTCCCAGGCCGAGACATCGAATGTCAGGGCGGTCTTGCGCACGACCGTGTCGGTGTCGTCGAGGCGGTGCAGGTGCTGCATCCAGGTGAGATGAGCGCACACCGCCGCGTGGGTGACGCCCACGCCCTTCGGCTGCCCGGTGGAGCCGGACGTGAACAACACGTACGCCAGGTTTTCCGGACGCAGCGGGGCGACGCGATCGTCGTCGGTGACCGTGGCGCCCGAGTCGGCGGCCAGGTCGAGTTCGTCGATGTGGATCACCCGGACGCCATCGGGAGCGTCGAACCCGTCCCGCCGCGTGGTGAGGACACACACCGGCTGTGCGATGTCGAGCACCTGAGCATGACGCGAACGCGGATGCTCCGGGTCCAGCGGCAGGTATGCGGCGCCGGTTGCCAGCACCGCGTGCACCGCGAGGATCTGTTCGGCCGATGGCCCGAAAGCGAGCGCCACCACTCGTTCCGGCCCGACGCCGAGGGTAATCAGCCTGCGCGCCAGCCGATTCGAGTCACCGTGCAGGTCCGCGTAGGTCATGCCGGGATCGCGTCCGACGATCGCCGACGCCTCCGGCGAGCGGGCCGCCTGCTCGGCGAACAGAGCCGCGAGTGTCGTGGACGCCGTGACCACGTCGGCAGGGGGACTGCCGATGAGATGCTCGATCTCCCCCGGTGCGGCGATGTCGATCCGGGCAATGGGCGTATGCGGCGTGCGGACCAACTGCTCCAGCAGCCGAACCAGCCGGTCCCGGTGCGAACGATGCGCTCCGGGAACGGCGATCCGCCAGCCACCGGCCGCCCGATCGTCGACGCACACGGTGAACTCGTCGCCGCCCCCGAAACACTCGGTCACCGATGCCGTGCCGACACCGTCGACCGCCACACCGCCGAGCATGCGTACCGTGAGCGGCCACTGCCCGTGCACCGGCGAATCCACCCACGGCTCATCGATATCGGGGATGAACCTGTGCCGCCGTGCCTTGCGCAGCTCCCGCCCCACCTGTTCGGCGATCGAGCGGAACCCCGCCTGCGCGGTGACCGGAATCCGCAGCGGCACCGTCGTTTCCCCGGTATCGAGTGCGAGCACGCACTCCCCCGCAGACGCCAGGCGAGACGCATAGACGGCCAACGCCGCCAGCACCACCGCAGGCGCACCGCCGCCGCACGTACGCGCGATCCGGGTCAGCTCCGCCGCTGCCCCCACCGCTGCCCAGACCGCCTCGTCCGGCGTACCACCGGAGGAAGGCGCGATACCCGCGGCGGCAGGTTCGGGCCGGGCGGCATCGACGAGGGTTTGCTCCCAGTAGTCCCGGTCGGCGGACCACGCGCCCGATTCGCGGTATCGGCGCTCGTTTTCCAGCTGGTCCGCTGTCGCGCCGAACGGCGGATTCGTGCCGGGGGTGGTGGTCGCACCGGCCAGGAGGTCGCGCACTCGCGCGAGGATCGCGAGCGCTCCCGGGTGGTCGTTGACCAGGCGGTGATAGCGCTGGTACCAACCGAGTCGGCCATCGGGGAATCGGAAGACGGCCTGCCGGTACAGCGGCCCGTGCGCGATATCCATCGAGCGCGCACGTTCGTGCACGATCCACTCGGCGACGAAATCTCCCGGATCCGTCCCGTCGGCGCTGAGCACGGCAGTCGGGGCGGGCGGGTTCCGGGACACCTGGATCGCGCCGGCGTCATCGCGGAACACACTGTGCACCAACGGGCATTCCGTCATGACGGCGTCGATGGCCCGGCGCAGGGCGTCCGCGTCCACCGAGCCGGTCAGTTCGATGTACAGGTCGACATAGCGATCACCGGCCGCCAGGGCGGCGCGTTGCGCATCACTGGGGACCTGCGGTCCGGCCGTCGCGATGCGGGTGGTCTCAACGATAGTCATGGAATCCTTGTCCGGTCTTGCGGCCGAAATGTCCTGCGGCGACGAGCGTCGCGAGCGCGGGCGGAATGCGGTAGTGGTCCTCGCCGGTCTCGTGCCGCAGCACCTCGATGGTGTCGGCGACGTTGTCCAGGCCGATCAGGTCCGCGGTACGCAGCGGACCCATGCGGTGGCCGAGGCAGCGTTCGAAGAGGGCGTCCACCGTCGCGGCGTCGGTACCGGTGTCGAGGGTGGCGGCGGCTTGCGCGATGCTCAGCATGAGCAGGCGGTTGATGACGAACCCGGGGCGGTCGCCGACGACGAGCGCTTCCTTGCCGAGCGCGGTGAGCAGTTCGGTGGCGCGCGCCATGGTGCCGGCCGAGGTCTGTGCCCCGCGAACGACTTCCACCGCATCGGTCAGCGGGGCCGGGTTCATGAAGTGCAGGCCGAGCACGCGATCGGGGCGACCGGTCGCGGCGGCCAGCCGGGCGATGGGGATGGCCGACGTCGCGGAGGCGAGCACGGCGTCGGCCGGGCAGATACGGTCCAGTTCGGCGAAGAGCTTCTCTTTCAATTCGATCCGCTCGACCGCGCACTCGATGACGAACTCGACCGCGTCGAGGTCATCGAGGCGGTCGGTCCAGCGCACCCGGCGAGCAGTCTCGAGCGCCGTCCGCCGATCACCGCGGCCCAGCAGCAGCGCCAGGCGCACCGCTTCGTTCAGGCCGCGGCGCGCCCGCTCCACGGCGGCCGGATCGGGTTCGACCACAATGACATCGCGTCCCGCCTGCGCGAGGCACTGTGCAATGCCGGCGCCCATGGTGCCCGCGCCGATCACTGCCACGACTCCGGTCATCGGGTCACCTCCGTTTCCGTGATGCAGCGCACCGCGATATCCGGCACCGGATCATTCGGTGCCGCCAGCAGGCCGTGCAGCAGCCGGGTCAGATCCGAGAGCATCTGCTGCGCGGTCGATTCGTCGAAAAGTTCTGTGGCGTACGCCAGTTTCAGGACCACACGGTCACCGGGATCCCGGTCGAGCGCCAGTTCCGCAGTGTCCGGCGGGGTGTCGCCGAACCAGATGGCCCCGGCCCGGCTGTCACCCTGGGCCGACGCGGCCAACTCCGCGACGGTTCGTTCGAGCAGTTCGGCCCCGGTGGGTTCGTCGGCGAAGTCCATTCGGGCGGTACCGGTAGCCGAGCCGACGACTACGTCATCGGAGCCGGAGTACCAGCTCAGCAGTGCCGCCCAGGCGGCGAGCAGGTCCGCATCGCCCGGCACGGCATCGAGCCGCTCGCGCACCGTCCCCGGCGTGTATCGGGCCGAGCCGGTTCCGCGCGGGCGATCTGTCGGAATATCCAGTGCCACAGCCTGTTCCGCCGAATCCACGCCGGCAGGCGATGGCACGGTGACGAGCAGTTCCTCGATCGACCGAGCCGGAGCCGACTCCACGACCTCGGTGAGGATCTCGAGGTAGGCCGCGGCCAACCCCGCGGCGGTGCGCTGGGTGAACAGCTCGGTGCTGTACTCGAAGCAGGCCAGCATGTCGAGGTCGTCGCTGCGATCGTAGGTGATCAGGCTGAGGTCGAATTTGGCCGTGCCGGGCGGCAATCCGCCGAAGGCATTGTGGATGGTGTGCTCGGAGTCGAAGAACTCCGTCGCCCCGCCGCCGAGCGGGTTGGCCGAGCCGGCGCCGGTGAGGTCCTGGTGGACGTAGAGCACATCGAAGATCGGGGTGCGGGACATGTCGCGCTGATCGTCGAGGGCATTGACCACCCGCTCGAATGGGATCTCCTGATTCTCCAACGCGCCCAGCACGATTCCACGCACTCGTTCGAGCAGATCGCCCAGCGTCGCGGGACCGGAGAGGTTGGCGCGCAGCGCGACGGTGCTGTTGAAGAAGCCGATCAGCCCTTCCAGCTCGCGGCGGGTGCGGCCGGTGGTCGGCGTGCCGACGACGAGGTCGCGCTGACCACTGCGCCGGGCGAGCAGCAGATAGAAGGCGGACAGCAGCACCACGAACAGCGACACCGACTCCCGCTTCGCGACCGTGCGGGCCGCGGCGAGCAGCGTCGCCGGCACCGTGAACGGCTCCAGCTCACCGGCGAACGTCTTGCGCGCTGGTCGCGGGAAGTCGGTGGGCAGCCGCAGTTTCGGCGCGCCACGCAGCATATGCGTCCAGTATTCGAGCTCGTGCTCGAGCGCGCCGGAGTCGAGCAGCTCCCGGTGCCAGCGCGCGTAGTCGCGGTAGCGGATCGGCAGCGGTTCCAGCTCGGCCGGGCGCCCCTCCCGCCGGGCGGCATAGAGCACCGGAATCTCGCGCGCGAGAATCCCCGGCGTCTGGCCGTCGGTGACGCAGTGATGGCACACCACCTGCAGCACATGCATATCCGGAGCGAGCTCGACCACCAGCACCCGCACCATGGGGTCGCGGCCCAGATCGAACGGCCGGGCCGCGGCCTCCCGGAGCAGCTCGCGTGCCCGGGCGACCGGATCGCCTGCACCGGACACATCGATGACCCTGAAGAACTCGCCGAGAGCGGGCCGCACTCGCACCGCCGGCACACCGTCGACCTCGACGAGGTTGTAGCGCAGCGGTTCGTGTCGCTCCGCGAAATCCTCGAATGTTCCCTTGACCGCGTCGACGTCGATCGGCCCGCGCAGCACGTTGACCACCGGATAGTTGTAGAGCGTGGTGTCCGGAACGAGCTGATGGTGGAACCACATCCGTTCCTGCCCGGGCGACATGACCAGCTCGTCGGTGCGCGTAATGGCCGGCAGCCCGCGGGCTCCCGGCATCACCTCGGGCGCCGGGCGCGCCCCTTCCCGCAGCAGGTCCGCGAACTCGGCCACCTTGGGCCGCTCGTACACATCGAGCAGTTTCGGCCGGAACCCGAATGCCTCCTCCACCCGCTCGACCAACTGCACGGCAATGATCGAATTGCCGCCGACATCGAAATAGTCGTCATCCAGCCCGATTTCGGTCTCCGCGTGCAGCAGTTCGCGCAGCACTGCGCGCAACCACTCCGCCGCATCCGACGGCACGGCGACCACCGGAGGTTCGGGCGCGGCGACAGCTTCGACGGGCTCGGACGCGATCTCGGCATGCTGTGCCGCAGTGGGCGGTTCGACCCAGCACCGGGTGCCGTGCAGCGGGTGCCCGGGCAACCGCATCCTGCGACCGGTCCCGTCCTGCACCCGCGCCCAGTCGAGATCCACTCCACGCTCGTAGAGCCGCCCCAGGATGCCGAGCGCCCCCGCGGAATCGGCGGAGCCGAACAGGATCTCGGCATCCGCACGACCCGCGAGGTCCTCGGTGAGGTACCGCCCGAGCATGCCGTCCCGGCTGGGATCGACGAAGACGACCGGCCCATCTCGCAAGAGCAGTTCCGCCGCCGCGAGCAGACGCGCCCGGTCCACCGCGGGCGTCTCCGCGGCAACAGCCACTTCGCCCGGGTCGACAGGCTCCCGCGACCCGAGCAGATAGCGTGCCGCGAACTTCGACGCGCCCCCACTGAGCACGGCCGCGAACTGAATCCCACAGGCCCGCAAGCGATCGTGCACCGCGAGCTGTGCCGCGAGCACCGCGGCCGTCTCCCCGTTCGCGGGCAGCTGTTCCGGCAGTGCGGCGCCACCTTGCCCGGTCGGCCGAGCACCCGGCGAGAGCAACAGCGCCACTCGCGGCGCGACCGGCTGCACACCGTCCGAATCGACGGCAGCGCCGCGTGTTTCGAGCAGATCGGCCAATTCCGTTGTGCTGCTCGCACATACCGCGATGCGATGGCCGAAGTGCGCACGGCCCCGGCCGAGCGTGAACGCCACATCCGCGAGATCGATCGAATCGTCCCGCATACGCCCCGCCAGTGAGCCGCACAGGTCCGCGAGCGCAGTCGCCGTCCGCGCCGAAACCCCGATCAGCCGGGACACCGGCTCGCGACTCGCCTCGGCCGGTTCGGCTTCCGGCTGCGGTACCGCATCGGGGGCCTGCTGCACGACGCAGTGGGCGTTGGCGCCGCCGAGGCTGTAGGAGCTGACACCGGCCAGGCGCGGGCCGTCGCTCCGCCACGGTCTCGGTTGCGTGACCACCTCGAGGCCGGCCGCGGCCAAGTCGAGATCGCCGGTGGGACGGTGGAAATGGAGAGAGGGGAAGAGTTGTCCGCCGGCGACCGACAGGACGGCCTTCACCAGGCCGGCCACACCGGCGGCGTGATCGAGGTGGCCGATATTGGTCTTCACCGATCCGATCGGGAGGACGGTGGCGCGCTCGCCGAACGCGGTGCGCAGGCCCTCCAGTTCGATGGCGTCGCCCAGCCGGGTGGCGGAGCCGTGGGCTTCGAGGTATCCGGCATCACGGGGATCGGCACCGGCCTGGCGCCAGGCGCGCGCGATGACCCGGGCCTGTGCGGCGGCGCTGGGGGTGCTGATGGTTGCGGCGGCATGGCCGTTGTGCAGGACGGCGCTGCCCCGGATGACCGAGTAGACCGGAGCACGGTCGGCGTGGGCACGCTCGAGCGTGGTCAGCAGTAGCGCCGCACCGCCTTCGCCGGGGACAGTGCCGTCGGCGTCGGCGTCGAAGGCTCGGACCCGGCTGCTCGGTGAAGCGATCTCGGTCATGGTCTGCAAAGCCCAGGCCGGAGCGCCGTGCGCGCGGACGCTGACTCCGCCGGCCAGTGCGTAGTCGGCGTCGCCGCTGCGCAATTCGCGGCAGGCGTGGTGGACGGCGATGAGGGAGGCGTTGCAGCCGCTGTCGACGGCGTAGCAGGGGCCGTCGAAGCCGAGCAGGTGTGCGATGCGGGCGGGGACGCCGAAGGGCAGATTGCCCAGCATGGCAAGGGGGCCCGGGTCGACGGCCATGGCGTGATAGCTGGGCATGGGCGCGCTGAACACCACCGCGGTGGTGGCCGCGCGCAGGGTGGCGGGTGCGTAGCCGGCATCCTCGATGGCGCGGTGCGCCAGCTCCAGGGCGATCCGCTGCTGCGGATCCATCAGGGCCGCTTCACGTTTGGAGAGGCCGAAGAACGCGTAGTCGAAGGTGTGGATATCGACGAGGTGCCCCATGGGCAGATACCGGACGCGGCGGTCCAGGGCGGTCGCCGAGGCGCGAGACTCCGGCATGGGGCCGATCGAATCCCTGCCGGCGGCGAGGTTCTCGCGGAACTCGTCGAGGTTCGCCGCGTCCGGGAAGCGCGCGCCGATGCCGATGACGGCGATGTCGCCGTCGCGTGGTGCGGGTGCGGTCACGATGTCCTTCACACTTCGAATGCCAGGGGAACGTCCGCCGGTGCGGCGGGCTGTAACAGGTCGGCGGGCAGTGCGGCCGCCTGCGCGGCCACGGTGTCCAGATCGAACAGCAGGCCCACCGAGATGGCGCCCGGCCAGCGCGCCTGCAGGCGCATGTGCAGCGCGACCACGCGATGGGAGTTGCCGCCCACGTCGAGAAAGCGGTCCGCGCGATCGAATTCGTCGTGCAGCAGCACCTCCGACCAGATCTCGCCGAGGGCACGCTCGGTCTCGGTCCAGTCGTCCCGCGACACCGCCGGCCGGACCGTGGAACCGGTCAGCAGCGCGCGCAACACCGCCTCGTCGAGCTTGCTGCTGCCCGGCGTGATGGGCAGGGCATCGACGGTCACGAACCGTGCCGGAACCGCTTCCGGCACGAGGTGTTCGGCGCAGAATCCGGCCAGCGTGCTCGATGCGGGCGGGGTCGCCGTGGTGTCCAGCGGCACCCAGAAGGCGGCCAGATATACCGAGTCGTCGACATCGGCGACGGGCAGCACGACCGCTTCACGCACGGCGGGATGGTCTTCCAGCACCGCCTCCACCGCGCCGCGTTCGATCCGCACGCCACGGACCTTCACCTGAGTGTCGACCCGGCCGTGGAATTCGATGTCGCCGTTCTCGTCCGCGAGGGCGAGGTCGCCGGTGAAGTACATGCGAGCACCCGGTTCGGTGGCGAAGGGGTCGGCCACGAATCGAGACGCGGTCAGTCCGGGACGGGCCGCATAACCGTCGGCGATCTGCCCGCCGCCGAGGTACAGGTCGCCGCGAGTGCCGCGGCGCACGGGGCGCAGCTTGTCGTCCAGCAGGTGAGCCGTCGTGCCCGCGGCCGGCTTGCCCATCGGGACGACCTGCCGCGGCGTGTCCGCGACGTACGGGCCGATACAGGTGATCGTCGCCTCGGTGGGGCCGTATTCGTTGTGCAGCGCCACGGCGGGCAGGACTTCGCGGTGCTCGTCCACCAGGTGCGGCGGGACCGCCTCCCCGGCCAGGATCACCGTTCGCAGCGTCGGCCGTAGCTCGGCCAGCCGTGGCAGCGCCAGCCGATAGAACGACGGCGTCGCGATGAAGTGCGAAACACGTCGGCTGCGAGCGAGTTCGGCGACGGCGTCGACATCTCGCACCATCCGGTAATCGGGGAACACACTGGTGCCGCCGACCGCGAGCGGCCAGACCACACCCAGCAGGGAACCGTCCCAGATCAGCCGCAGGGCCGAGAAGGTGACCAGCGCACCGTCGGTGTGCGCATTGTTCCGGGACCCGATCTGGGTGGCGAGGTTGGCGCGTGAGACGACCACCGCCTTCGGAACACCGGTGGAGCCGGAGGTGGTGATGGCGTAGGCCGGGGCGAGCCGCGGCGGCGGGCCGGGCAGCGGGATCCCGGGTGGATCCACCCGCGCCGCGATGTCGATCACCGCTGGACCATTCGTCGCGTCCGCCAGCGCCGCCGCCGTATCGCCCGGAGTGAGCGGATCCCGGCCGTCGATGATCACCGCGGCACAGTCCATTGCCGCCAGCGCCGCACCGAGCGACGACTCGCCGCCGTGGCCGGGTTCGATGACACACCAGGCCGCGGCGGCGCGCAGGGCCGCGATCATGCCGATCACGGTGTCCAGGGTCTGCCGCTGGTAGACGACAACCGTCTGCCCGGGCCGCACCCCGGCCACGAGCAGGCGGCGTGCGAGAGCCATTGTCGCGGTGTCCAGTTCGCGGTAGGTGAGCGACCGATCCCCGACCACGACCGCGAGACGATCGGGCACCCGCTCGAACTGGCACATCAGGCCGCCGAGCAGATCCACGCTCATCGAACCACCTCGACATGGCCGGTGCCGCCGATGTTTTCGGCGGGCACGGTGCACACGAGCAGGATGCGATCGCCGTCCTTCTCGGCCACTTCGAACCCGGCGAAGCGCAAAGTCACGAGCATGACCCGATTCCGTGGCGTGGCGACGAATTCCGCCGCAGGCCGCAAACCGGCCGCGCGGGCACGGCGCACCACCTCGGCGATGAGAGTCGTGCCGACGCCGCGCGACATGACCCGACAGGACATGAGCAGCAGGAGCAGAACCGCATCGGGGCCGCGCCGTTCGGTCACCGCCAGCCCGATCGTGCCGTAGCCGCCGAAACGGTCGGTCAGGGCAGCGACGAGCACCTCGTGACGCGGGGACGCGCACAATGCCCGCAGCTCGTCCATGTCGAAGGTGACGCCGGTGGTGTTGAGCTGGTGGGTGCGTTCGGTCAGCTCGTGGGCGCGAACCAGATCCGCCTCGGTCGCCTCGCCGACGGTCATGACCAGATCCAGCGAGGCCAGGAAATCCGCGTCCGAGCCGCTGAATTCGGCTTCGGATGTCGTGCGCTCCCGTTCCGCGCGATACAGCAAACGGCGCTGCCTTGCCTCGGATGACGTTGTGGCCGGTCTGAATTCGGGAAGGTCCGGGAGTTCGGCGATCCGGTCGGCCGGATAGCATCGGACCTCCGGGAAGGCAGCGGCCACCTCGGCCAGCTCGAACGGATCGTTGTCGACGAAGGCGATCGTGTCCCGGCCGATATTGAGGGATTCGGCGATCCGGCGAATGGCCTCCGACTTGGGTCCCCAGCTGATCTCGACGGCCGAGAACATGTCCTCGATACCGTGCTTGCGCAAATGCGCTGTGGCCGCATCTGGTTCGCCACGGCTTGCGACGGCATGCAGGATGCCGCGTTCATCCAGTGTCCGGATTGCATGCAGCGCTTCCGGTTTCGGCGTGCCGCCGTCCGACTCCAGTACAACGCCGGGCCACACCGTATCGTCGAGATCCCAGACCAGGCATTTCACTGTCGCCGCCATTACACCCTCCGTAGCAGGCCGGCGCTCCACGCGGCGACCGGGCTGCTGTTCAACAGCAGCGCGTATGCACCGGGTGCACGGGTGGCCGCGGCAGCCTCCAGATTGATCATCATGTCCATCGAGCCCAGGTGGCCGTAGGCCGCGAGATTGGTCCGGCAGACCTTGTCGACCGGGCGATCCAGGGCCTCCTCCCAGAAGGCGAAGGCGCCGGCCGACAGGTTCTGCATGAGGATCGGTCCCACCTCTCCGTCTCGAATGCCATTGCGCCGCAGCAGTTCCGGAATAATGGCGTCGAATCGCTTCTTGCTCTCGACCGCGAGCCGGAACGAGTAGGTGGACTCGTCCGCGCATACCTCGGCCCACTCGCCGGAGCCGACATCGCGGTAGTCGATGCGGAACAGGTCCGCGTATTTGCCTTCGCTGCGCACGATCTGGTCGACGAACTCCCAGCGGCCGGGGCCGGAGGTGGTGACCAGCAGTGCGGCCGCACCGTCACCGAGCAGTGTCATGGGGGCGCGGTAGCGATTCCGGGTGGGCGTCCTGGCGGCGGTGACCACCAGGACATTGCGGCAGTGGGCATCCGCGCGAACCAGGCTGGCGGCGAGAGTCAGTGCGGCGGAGACGGATACGCAGCCGAGGTCCCCGGCCGCCGTGGTGAAGGCGCGGGCCGCGCCGAGGCGGTGTTGCAGCCGGGTCGCTTCCGAGGCGAGCAGGTACTGCGGCGCGCGGCCGGTGACCAGAATCAGCGCGTCCAGCTCGGCGGCCGCGAGACCGGCGTCGTCCAGCGCCGCGCGTGCCGCCTCGGCGGCGAGATCGACCTCGGTCATGTCGTCAGCGGTGCGCACCGTGTCGATGCCCAGGGCCAGGGCGTGTTCCCGGCGGTTCGGGGGCAGATCGGCCAACTCCGCGAGCGTGGCGACCGCGGCGATCCGGTCCGGGAACCAGGTCGCGACCGGACCCAGCAGCACGCGTTCGTTCATGATCGCGCACCCCGCATGACGTGCTCGCCCATGGCCACCTCGGCGACCTCCTGTGCTCCCTCGATGATCTGCATGACTTTGGCGTCGCGATAGAAGCGCCCGATCCGGCTGTCCGGTGCGCAGCCCGCCGCGCCGAGTACCTGCACGGCCCGTTCGCTGACCGCCGCCGCGACACCGGCGGCGGCGTATTTGGCGGCAATCGTGAAGATCAGCGCCTGGGGCGATCCCTTGATCCGCGCATCGGCCGCGCGTTCGCAGAGGGCTTGCGCGCCTTCCACATCCGCCCAGCAGCGGCCGAGCGTCGCACGGATCAGCTGATGTTCGGCCAGCGCGGTGCCGCCCTGGACGCGGGTGACCGCATGGGCGGTCGCATCGCCGAGGCAGGCGCGGGCCAGCCCGACACCGCCCCAGGCGACGGTGTAGCGGCCGTGATCCAATGCGGTGCCGAGGACATGGGACAGACCGAACCCCGGTGGTGCGATCAGCTGGGTGGCGGGTATGCGCACGCGGTCGAACCGGACGGTCGCCAGCCGGGCGCCGCGCAACCCGAGACCGCTCTCGGCAGGTTCCACACCGACCCCGGGCCGGTCCCGATCCACCAGTGCGGCGCACAGTCCACCCGGCGCTCGACCGAGCACGAGGTAGACGTCCGCACGCTGACCGAAGGTCACCCACAGCTTGGTACCGGACACCAGGATATCCGTGCCCTCGGGCTCGAAAGCCGTAGTGACAGCGGACAACTCGGTTCCGGCGCCGACTTCGGTCGCCGCCAGCGCGGCGATGACCTCACCGGCGGTGAGCCGGGGCAGCCACGCCTCGCGCTGCGCGGCCGTACCCCACCGATCCACCGCCGCGGCCACCATGCCGTGCACGGTCACCAGCGAACGCAGGCTGGTGCACGCGTGCCCGAGCGTCGCGGCCAATCGCCCGAGCTCCCGCGCATCGAGCTCCGCACCACCGAAGCACGCGGGCCGATCCGCTCCCAGCAGCCCATTCCGAGCCGCAAGCTCGATCATCTCGTCGGGCAGACCGTCCCGATCCCACCGTGCCGCATCGCGGGCCGCAGCCTGCACGAGGTCGTCCACGTCGATCACGAGTGGCTGTCCCCGCCCTGCTTTCGGACAACGAAGGCCGCCGCACGCGCGGCACTCCGAAAGTTGTCGAGCTCGAGATCATCGACATCGACCGAGATCCCGTAGGTGTTCTCCACGTGCACGACAATCTCCAGCGCCCGCAGTGAATTCACCAGTCCGAGCGCGAAAATGTCGTCCTCCGGCGCCAATTCGATCTCGGCCATCGACCCGAAGTAGGCCAGCAACTCCTGCGTCAGCTCCGCCCGATGCCGCACGCCCCGCGCCAGATCCTCCACCAACACTCCCTCTCAACGACCTCTCACAGCGAGCACGTCAACCCGTCCTCCCGCGTAGACCACGACACCATCGCGGGTTCTCCCGGACAAGCCCCGGGTTTCACGGGCGGACCGGCACGGATGCCACGCAGAGGGGTCCGAGTCCCGCCTCGCGCAACACTCGAGCACGCTGTCGTGCCACCCGTGACACGGGAGCGTGTTCGGCATTCCGCTGAGCTGTCACACCATCAGGTCTCCGGACTCGCCGGGGCGGTTCAAGTTCACTGGCTGGCATCGGCAAAGCGACTGATCGGCCGGGGCAAGCCGAGCATGCTCCGTAACGTCGTCGCCTCGTACGCGGTCCGAAACCCCGCCCGGCTCTGCAATTGCGGGACCAGGTCGCGGCAGATCACCTGGAGATCGTCGGGCAGCACGGCCGGTCGCAACCGAAAGCCGTTGAGACCGGCCGATTTCCAGTTCACCATCAGATCCGCCAGTTCACCCAAGCAGCCGCAGGTCTCTGACCTGCGCCTGATGTAGTCCTCGTCACCGCGCCATCGGATGGCGGATACTCCATCGCTCGCAACGGCCAGTTGCCGATTCCCGCTCCGATCCGGCGCACGGTGCGGCTGCGTATCGGCCATCGGGTGCTACTGGCCGCACATCCGGATCAGAATCGGCTGATCATCGTCTGCCAGAACGCATTCGACTCCTTCCTCGAAGGCATCGGCGATCAGATCGACGGGGTGAACAGCGGTGACGACTTCTACGAGGGCTCGGTGGCGCAGGCAACTCTCGCGCTGCTCGCCATCGCGCGCACTTCTACCGGCACCCGTGCGCACGCCACAACCCCGATCCAGGCGGCAGCGACGTCTGCTGCGCCGCAGGAGAACTCGTCCGATCGTGCAAGCCTCGCCCCTGCGACCGATCGTCACCATCACAAGGCATTCAGTGGACGAGATCGCCGCAGTTGTCGAGAAAGCCGCCCGGTCGAGGCATCTCGGTAGTCGCCCAGTCGAACGGGGTCACGCAGGACGCATTGCGCAGGTGCGGTGCTCGAAGGCACTGACCTGCAGGCGATTCGTCTCTCGGACAGGCCCGACAATAGTTAGTCTGTTCCACTGGTTCACCCCTCCGTAGAGGGGCCGTGGAGGTGTTGCGTGGTTGTGGTGTTGGATACCGGTCTGCTTCCGGTGGGTGAGCGCATCGACGCAGCGCAGGATCTGCTGGCCGACAAAGAGATTCCGGCGATCAACCAGCTCGGGACGGTCGCCGGTCAACTGTGGCACCGCTTCACCGTATGGGACCTGGGCGTTGGTGTACACGTGACGCAGTTCGTCGGCACCGGCCTGAGTGTGCTGCGCGGTGACAAGCAGTTGCGCATCGCCGCACCCGAACGGGTCGGCCTCGGTGTTCAGCTGACCGGATCCGGCACCTTCTCACACTGCGGTGCGGACCAGGTCCTCAGTGTCGGGGAGCTGTCGCTCACCGACGGCACCAGCACCTCGGACTACTCATCAACCGGTATCGGCGGCTCCAAGGTGGTGATCTTCGACTACGACCAACTCGCGTTGCCCGTCGAAACCGTCCGCAGTGCAGCCACCCGGCTCCAATCGAGTCCGCTGTACGGACTGGTCACCGCCCATATCGCCGCGCTCGGCGCGGAGGGCGATATCGAACCGGGACCCGCACGGATCATGCTCAAATCGGCTACCACCCAACTGATTCGCGCCCTGATCACCACCGCCGCAGCCGACCCTCGTCAGCATGGAGACCTCCACGACACGCTGTATCTGCGGATAGCCGCCTATGTCGAAGAGCATCTCGGGGACCCGGGTCTCAGCCCCGATCAAATCGCGCGGGCACATAACATTTCGGTCCGGCACTTGTACAACATCTGGTCCGCGCGTGGAACCTCCCTGAGCCAGTGGATCATCGGCGCCCGTCTCGAGGGTGCGTACGCCGATCTGGCTCGTCAGGGTCGAGCCGTGCCGATCGCTGTGGTCGCGCACCGATGGGGCTTCACCAGCCCCGCCCACTTCACGCGCCGCTTCCGTGCCGCCTACGGCATGTCGCCCCGGGAATGGCAGCAAACCAACGACCGCCAGGCCCATTGACAGAGTTGACTGATTCGGCACGGCGATTATCTGTGCCTGCACAATTCGCGGTCCGGTAGTTCACGCCGGTCCGCCATCGCCCTAGCGTCGGACGCAGACGACTCGAGGCGAAGGAGACACGATGATCGAGGTCATCGCGGTTCTCGTCACGAAGTCGAGATCGCCCGGCATCTCGGCCGACGTCTCGATGTCGGCGTCCTTCCCAGCCCCGCTGTCCGGCACACAACGAAACCACCGCTGAACCGGACTCGGATAGATCGAATGTCGAGCTGAGGCAGCACTGATGACCGAAATCGCGGACCACGCGCCCACACCGACGCGAGCATTGGGGGTGACGCTCGTCGGAAGGGCAGCGGAATGCTCTGTACTGGAGGCTTTTGCCAACAAGGTCCGGGCAGGTCTGAGCGAAGGACTTGTACTGGCCGGCACGCCGGGGATAGGCAAGACCCGGTTACTCGACCATGTGGCCGATACCACGAAGGATCTGCTGGTGTTGCGGACTTCGGGCCTCGAGTCGGAGTTGCCCTTGGGATTCGCCGCGCTGCATCGTCTCCTTCGCCCCTTCCTCGATCGTCGCGAGCGCCTTCCAGAGCCGCAGAAGACCGCTCTGGGAGCAGCTTTCGGACTGATCACGGGTCCCGCGCCCGATCGCTTCCTGGTGGGCCTTGCGACACTCAGCCTCTTCACGGACCTGGCGGCCGAAGGTCCGCTGATGTGTCTGGTCGATGATGCGCAATGGTTAGATCGCGAGTCCCGTGAGGCGTTGACGTTCGTCGCGCGTCGCCTGCATGCCGAAGGTGTCGGTATGCTGTTCGCGGTACGCGAATTGGCTGCCGGCAACGAGGTTTTCGAAGGCCTGCCGGTATATCCGGTAACCGGACTGCCAGGGTCGGCCGCCAGGGAGCTCTTGGCCCGCACCGCCCGCAGCTCTCTCAACGAGGGAGTCGCTCGAAGACTTACCGAGCAGACCGACGGCAACCCTCTCGCGTTGATGACCCTGGTGTCCGCGCTGACGACCGAGCAGCTGAGCGGCCAAGCGGCGCTGCCCGAACCACTACCGATCGGCTCGCGACTCGCGACTTGCTTTCTCGCGCAAATCCGGGCACTGCCCAAGCCGACCCAGGATCTGCTCCTGCTCGCTTCGATCAGTCCGATCCGGGACGAAGCGCTGCTGTGGCGGGCGGCGGCGCTGCTCGGATTGTCAGGGAACGACGCCGATCCCGCGATCGAGGCCGGAGTGCTCGTACTCGGGGACGGTTTCGCCTTCTCCCATCCGCTGATCCGGTCCGCCGTCCACGCGGCAGCCCACCCGGGCGCCTTACGGCGAGCGCATCAGGCGATCTCCGCGGCCTGCGATCCCGACCATGACCCAGACCTCCGAGCCTGGCATCTGGCCGCCGCCACGGCGGGAGCCGACGAGGCGGTCGCACGTGATCTGGAGAACTCCGCGGAACGCGCCCGAGCACGGGGCGGTTATGCGGCCGAGGCGCTGTTGCTGGCCCGAGCGGCCGAGTTGACTCCCTCGGTCCCGCGACGCGACGAGAGACGGCTGGCCGCGGCCCAGGTCTATCTGATGTGCGGTGACCCCCAGTCCGCACAGCGCCTGCTTCTCGAGTCGAAATCGGTGAGAGGGGCGCCTGCGATGCGGGGTCGGGCTCGCTGGCTGAAAGCGGCGATCGAGACCTACTTCTGCCGATTCGAAGATCAGCCCGCTCTGCTGCTGGCCGCCGTGGCGGATTTGGACCCGGCCGACGGCGACCTGGCTTGGCTCATGCTGTCCCAGGCGCTGAGTTCGGCGATGCTGTCCAGAGGGGACACCGTCGGCACCACCTTGGCGGAGGTCGCCCACGCCGCGCTGCGTGCGCTCGAGCGACGGTCGTCGGCGCTGTCGGTGCACGACCTTTTCATCGTCGCTTTCGCCACCCGGATCAGCGAGGGCCATTCGGCAGCGATCCCCCTCTGGCGCACCGCGCTACGGGCCGTGCGCGATGCCGAACTCGCGGAAGACGGAATACCACTGGCCGTATTCGCCCATTTCGCGAGCGACGAACTGTGGGACGACAGCGCCCGGCGGGTCGTGTTCGCACGGCTGCATACCTTCGACAGGGAAAACGGCGCACTGGTCGGACTGCGAGTGGTGCTGGAATGTCAGGCGACCGACGCGCTGCGGGCGGGTCGACCCGACGAGTGCGCTGGCTGTCTGACGGAGTCTCAGGAGCTGCTCACGGTGATCGGTCTGCCTGAGGAGCAGTACATGCAGAGGCTCGAATTGCTGGTCTGGAGTGGTGCGGAGGCCGAGGCTCGCGCGCTGGCGTCGAGTGTCGACGGAGCGGACTTCCCGTCTCGGGCCATGCTGGCGGCACAGGCGGCACGCCACCTGATCGTCCTCGAGCTGAGTCTGGGCAACTATCGCGCAGCCCTGGACCGGGCGCGATCCCTCTACGACGAAGACGTGCCCGGTCACAGCAACCTGATGCTCGCCGACATGGTCGAGGCGGGAGTCCGCGCACAGGAGATCGAGTCGGCGTTGCTCGCCTTCGCCAGGCTGGATACGCAGGCGCGGGCCAGCGGAACGCACTGGGCGCTGGGGTCTTTGGCGCGAGCGCGGGCATTGCTGTCGGACGACGACGTCGCCGCGGCTTCCTATGAGGAAGCGATCAACCAGCTCGGGCAGACCGCGATCACCGTGGACCTCGCCAGGACGCACCTGCTGTACGGCGAGTGGCTGCGCCGACGAAAACAGCGACTGGAGGCCCGGATCCAGCTGCGGATCGCCTACGAAATGTTCTGCTCGGCCCGAGCCCCGCTCTTCGCCGAGCGGGCTCGCGCCGAACTGGCCGCCACGGGTGAACGAGTACTCCGCAGAAATCCGACGCCCGACCCCCAGCTGACACCCCAGGAATCCCAGATCGCCACGCTCGCAGCAGACGGGGCGACCAATACCGAGATCGCGGCTCGGCTCTATATCAGCACTTCCACCGTCGAGTACCACCTCACGAAGGTCTTCCGGAAGCTCACGGTGACCTCCCGCAGACAGCTTCGTTCGACGCTGGGGCCAGGAGCGACGCTGGGGCCCGGAGACTAGGGAACCGCTGGGGGGTTTCTCCGATTCGCCGGGTGGCTCGCGCACGGTCTCATGAACGAGTCAACCCCACCGAAATCGAAGGGCGACATAGTGACTGACACCTCGGTCATGTTCATTCACGGACTCTGGCTGCACTCGGCGTCCTGGCAACCCTGGCTCGACCTGTTCCACGAACACGGCTACCCGGTTTCCGCGCCCGGCTGGCCCGGGGAACTCGACACCGTCCAGGCGGCGCGGACCACCCCGGACGGTGTGGCCGGTCACGGCATCGACGACGTGGTCGAACACTATGCCGCGATCATCGCCGACCTGCCGAAGCCGCCGATCCTCATCGGGCACTCGTTCGGCGGCATGATCGCCCAGAAACTTCTCGGGCAGGATCGCGCCGCCGCCGCGATCGCCATCGACGCCGCCCAGATCAAAGGCGTACTGCCGCTACCGCTTTCGGCGCTGCGCTCGACCACACCCGTATTCAAGAACCCCGCCAACCGGAACAGGGCGGTGTCGCTCACGGTCGCGGAATTCCGGTACGCCTTCGGAAATACGCTTCCCCCCGAGGAATCCGACGAACTCTACGAACGGTGGGCGGTACCCGCCCCCGGCAAACCACTGTTCGAAGCGGCGGCGGCCAACTTCAACCCGCACTCCGCTGCCAAGGTGGACACCGCCAACGCGGGCCGCGGCCCGCTCCTGCTGATCACCGGGGGCAAAGACCATACGGTTCCCGAGGCTGTCACAAGGGCGACGCTGAAGCAGTATCGCCACTCCGACGCGGTCACCGATCTCCTGGAGTTCCCGGACCGGGGCCATTCGCTGGTCGTCGATCACGGTTGGCGTGAGGTCGCCGATGCCTGCCTGTCGTGGTTGAAGCGCCAGGCGCTCTGAGGGCCGCGATGTTCGACCTCAACCTCGCGGGCAAAGTGGCCGTGGTGACCGGCGCCGGCCGGGGCATCGGCCTGTCCGTGGTGAAAGCGCTTGCCGCTGAGGGAGTCTCGGTGGTCGCCGGATCGCGAACCGGGAGCCAGGGCCTGACGGAACTGGCCGCCCACGACGGAGTGCGGGCGCCGTTGATCGATCTCACCACTCCCGAGGGACCCCAGCAGCTGATCGACGAGGCCGTGACCGCGTTCGGCGGAATCGACATCGTGGTCAACAACGTCGGCGCCGTCATCCCCCGCGTGCAGGGGTTCCTCGCCGTCACCGACGAGGACTGGCAGTGGTCGCTGACGACGAACCTGCTCGTCGCGGTCCGCACGGCGCGCGCCGCGCTGCCGTACCTGATCCAGCGCGACACCACCGCCATCGTGACGATCAGCTCGGTCAACGCCTCTCTCGCCGATCCCGGCGTCATCGACTACTCCGCGGCCAAAGCCGCCCTCTCCAACTTCAGCAAATCGCTGTCGAAAGAGTTCGGCCCGCAGGGCGTCCGGGCAAACACCATCTCGCCGGGACCGGTCACCACCGCGTTGTGGCTGGGTGATCAGGGCGTCGCCGCCGTCGTCAGCGCCGCCGCGGCCGCCGATCCCGACGAGGTGGTCCGCAAGGCCGCGGCCGAGAGCGTCACCGGACGGTTCACCCACCCGCAGGAGGTCGCCGACCTGGTGCTGCTGCTGGCGAGCGAACGGACCGCCAATGTCACCGGCGCCGACTTCAGGATCGACGGCGGACTCATCCAAACGCTCTGACCCTGTTCCGTACCCGATTCATCCCGGAGGCAAGCCATGACAATCAAACCCGCAGTGGTGCACGCCAAAGAAGGCGAACCGTTCACCATGACCGAGAACGAACACCTGCTGTGGAAGGTGACCGCCAAGGGCACCGGTGGACATTTCGATGCCGCCGAGGTGACCGCGTTGCCGTTCGTCTCGGGTCCGCCGCAGCACATCCACGATCGCAGCGACGAGATCTTCTTCATCCTGGAGGGAACTCTTCGCGTCCTGCTCGGCGATGTACTCCAGGATGCCGAGGAGGGAGCGTTGGTCTTCATTCCCCGAGGCACCAGCCACACCTGGATCAACGGCGGAACGATTCCGGTGCGATTCCTGACCATGTACATCCCCGGCGGCATGCAGGGCTTCTTCGAGGCCACCGCGCCTCTGGTGCAACAGATCCCACCGGACCTGGGTGCTCTGGCCGCTGCCGCGGGGCAGTTCGACACCAGCCTCAGCGGCCCGCCGCTCCCCCCTTTCGCACCCTCGTGAAATCGACACGACGAGTAGCGATCACATCATTCGAATCAGAGGAACACCCATGAGTACACCTACAGTTCTGTTGGTACACGGAGCATTCGCCGATGGTTCCAGCTGGGCGCACGTCATCGAGCGCCTGCACGCCGCGGGGATCAGCGCGCAGGCACTCGTCAATCCGCTTCGTGGTCTCACCTACGACGGCGAATACGTCGCCAGCGTCGCCACCCAGACCGCGGGCCCGGTCCTGCTGGTCGGCCACTCCTACGGCGGACCCGTGATCACCTACGCCGCAAGCAAGTCCGCCAACGCTGTCGGTCTGGTATTCGTCGCTGCCTTCGGCATCGATACGGGCGAGAGCGCCCTGGGAGCGGTGTCGAACTATCCCGATCCGGGCCTCGGCGTCTCGCTCGAGCCGAAAACCTATCCGGGAGGCGAAGAACCGGAGTTCTACATCAAGCAGGACCGGTTTCACTCGGCGTTCGCCGCGGACCTTCCGGAAAGCGTCACCACCATCGGCGCGGTCAGTCAGCGCCCGGTAGCCGCTCTCGCCCTCGGCGAACCGCTCACCGTGGCACCGGCCTGGAAGACACTGCCGAACTGGTTCGCCGTCGCCACCGAAGATCACGCGATCCATCCCGACGCTCAGCGCATGTTCGCCGAACGCATGGGCGCGAAGACGATCGAAGTACCCGGCTCGCATTCCATCGCTGTCAGCCGACCAGACGCGGTGGCGGGCCTGATCATCGAGGCGGCACGAAGCCTGGAGCGCGAATGACAACCGACGCACCAACTCCCTACGGCAGTTTCGATACCATGCCGATCGGCGGGAAATGGCGGCGCGGCGCGAGCGATACCGTACTGGCCGACACTGATCCCTGGAGTGGCGAGGTGCTGGCCGAGCTGCCGGTGGCCACGACCGAGGACCTGCTGCTCGGCGGCGAGCCCGGTGGACCAGCCGGACTGAGCATGCCGCCTCACGTACTGCTCGGCACCAATGATGTCGCGACCGCACGCGAAGAGGTGTTCGGACCGACGATCACGATCATCAAGGCTCGTGACGAGTCCGACGCCCTGCGTATCGCCAACGACACCGAATACGGGCTCTCCAGTGCGGTTTTCACCGCAGACGTCGAACGCGGCGCACGATTCGCCCTCCAACTCGAGGTCGGTATGACCCACATCAACGACTCGCCGGTCAACGCCGAGCCCAACACCGCCTACGGCGGAGAAAAACAGTCCGGCCTCGGCCGCTTCGGCGGGCGTTGGGCGATCAACGAATTCACGACCGATCACTGGGTCAGTCTCCAGCATCGGCGCCGCGGATACTCGTTCTGAGCCCTGCTGCCCCTGCTCATCGCAACTCACACGAACAGGAACCACTATGCACGTTCGCAGCAGCTTGCGAGCAACGTTCACTGCCGCCGCGCTGGGAGCAGCGCTGGCGACGTCCGCCGCGCCTGCGCACGCCGAGGCCGTTCGCCCGACCATCGTGCTCGTGCACGGTGCCTTCGCCGACGCCACCAGCTGGGACGGAGTCGCCGCCGAGTTGCGCGCCGACGGGTACCGAGTCGTGGTGCCGGACAATCCGTTACGCGGTCCCGCCAACGACGCCGCCGCTATCGAGCGAACACTCGCCAGTATCGACGGACCGGTCGTCCTCGTCGGGCATTCTTACGGCGGTGCCGTGATCACCAACATTCACAACGCCAACGTCAAGGCACTCGTCTACATCGCGGCCTTCGCACCTCAGCAGGGCGAGCCCATCGCGATCGCCATGGACCCCTTCCGGTTTCCCGGCAGCCAATTACTACCGCCCGCACTCGCATTGAAGCCCTCAGAGTCGGGACTCGACGGCTACGTCGCTCCCGAATCCTTCAATAGCGTATTCGCACAGGATGTTTCACCCAGTACGGCTGCGAGCATGATCGCTCACCAGCACTCCATCGCCACCACCGCGCTGCTGGAACCCAGTGGCCCGGCCTCCTGGACGACCACACCCACCTGGTACCTGGTCTCCGCTGCCGACCGCGTCATCGCGCCCGTCGCAGAGCGTTTCTTCGCACAGCGGATGGGCGCGCACACCGCCGAGGTCGACGCTTCCCACGCTTCGCTGGTCTCCCGACCAGATGTGGTCGCCGCGTTCATCGAACAAGCCTCGCCGTAATGAACCGGCAGCAAGGCATTCCGCAACATGGGGTTCCCCCGAAAAGTGGACAGCGTCAGCTTGCTTCGGGGGCGACTTCGAGGGACTGCTCGTGATCGATCGGTGAACGCATCCCGATCGCCGAGTGTCGCCGCCGATGATTATAGAAGTGCAGCGGTATTGAGCATTGGTGCCACGATCAGATCCAAGAAGCGCCAATACCAGAGCAGACCACCCCGCCACGACTACGTCTTAACCGCGAAAGGCCGGGAGCTCTTCGAGGTGCTCGTCGTAATTTCACGGTGGGGTGATCGCTGGCTGGCTCAGGAAGGCCACTCGCCGACCGTCCTTCACCATCACAGCTGCGATCGCGATACGCATGCTGCGGTCGTCTGCGCCGAGTGCGGAGAACCGATCTCGGCCGCCAACACCACGATTCACGTGCCGAGCACGCCTGGGGTTCAAGCCCGACGCAGAGACATAAAGCAATCGAGCCCTGGACCGGTCTGCGGCGGTCAGGGCTGAGGGACTGCTGCACGATCAGGAGTCGGGTTGACCGGTCGGGCCCATTCCCCCGCCGCGATCGACTGCTCGCCAAAGGTAACCGATGGGCAGCACTCACCGAGCAGGTAGCCGCCCATCGCATACATGAGCCACAACAGTCACTCCAGCACCAACCCTCACAACCCCGTGATGGGTTCGAACCCCGACTGATCGCCTTTTTGCAGCTCAACGGCACCAGTCCCGAATTGCTGCCATAGAACGAAAGAAGCCGCAGGTCGTTCACCTGCGACTTCTTTCATGGTGGACCTGGCTGGGCGTTATTCCAAACGGGCTGACCTGCAGAAACTCGAAGCCAGCCGCGCCAAAATCGAAGCCGGGCGGCCCTCAACGCTCCCCCGACGACGCCGGAAACCTCCGACAGAGGGTCGTCGCGAGCCCCGCCGAATCGAGCGGCGCCTCGGCCCCTCAATACTCGAACAGCTGATCAGCGCTTACCGTGACGGCGCCTCCACGGCACAGCTCGCGACGCGCTTCGGCATCTCAAAGACCGCAGTCCTTGCGCTGCTGAACAACCGCGGCGTACCGAGACGCTTCCAGTCGATACCCGCGGACGACATCGACAATGCCGAACGGCTCTACCTCGCCGGCCACTCGTTGGCCAGCTGCAGCCGCCTCACTGGATTCCCCGCCAGCACCATCCGCGACGCACTCCGCCAACGCGGCACACCCATGCGCACACCAGGCGGCCGCCGCCAGGGTCCGAGATAGCCCACACGTCAGCTCGGCGTGTCGACACGCCGAGCTGTGAATCGGATATCTCGCCATAGCAATCAAGCAGCAATCATCTACGCAGGTTCATCGCTACTCGATACTGTCCAAGGACCTCACCATGCCCACCGACAACGATCCCACAGACAATCCGGCACAACCGTCCACCGCTGACGACCCGCTGCGACTGATCCGGACGGCGCCGCCCAGGCGAACCGACGTGCGCACACCTTCTTCTGGTGTGAACTCGCCACCGCCGCAGCCATCAGCATCACCGGCAAGGCCACCCACGCCGTGCTGCACGCACACGTGCTGGTGTTGCTGGCCGCGGCCGTTGCAATCGTGCCGCCGATCGCATTGCTCAGCGCCGTGCATGGCGTCACGATCCTGCTGCGTGCGCACGCCCGCGCCCGACTGATCCACACACTCGCAACCCTGATGACGGTACTGATCGCGGTCGGCACGTTCAGGCTGTTGTTCACCGCAATACGCGACCTCGCCGGAGTGGCCGGAGTTCTGGACATGGAGGCATGGCTGTGGCCACTGATCATTGGAGGATCCATGGCCCAATCGGTTGTCTACAGGACTGCGCGCCCCTCGCTGCCCGAAGTCCGATCAGTACCGTCTGGCCGAAACAGCGGCCACCGATCCACCACCCTCGGCACTGAGGTTCCCCGCCGCCTGAGACTCTGGCCTGCAGAGATTCCTCATGACCACCTATTCCGATGCGTTGGTGGCGACCTCCGGCACACCTGCCCGCCTGGTCGCGGGCGTCCTGCGCGGTGTGGCCTCCCTCGCGGGCACGAGCCTCGCGGTCAACGCCGGACTCAAGACGCTCATCGCGCGCCCTAGACCGGCCGCCGAGCAGCTGCCCACCGGCGACTGGTTCCGGCACCCACCTCGTCGTCATTTCCGTCCAGGCACAGCGCCGCCGCGGCCGCGTTCCTGACTGGCGTCGCACTCGAGAAGCCCTCGCACTGCAATCATTCTCGCGCCACTCGCGGCGACAGTGGCCTATTCGCGCACACCAGCGTGCACTGGGGCAGCGGCATCCGGATCAACTGTGGCGCATCGTTCGAGCCAGATCACCGAAGAGGTCGTTGCGTCGGCCGGGATCCGACGACGGTGCTTCCAGGGCCGTACCCGCGAATGGAGTAGTGCAATCGATCTCGACCCACCGCTCTGCTATCCGCCACTGCCCTCCACCGCGACGTTCGAAGCGATCGACGTATCTACCGTGTCCGACAAAGTTCTTCGTAGTATCACCGCTCGAGTGTCCCCAGTGGTAGGTGATCGCGTATGTCTCGGTGACGGCCCGGTCACCCGAGAGCTCGCAGACATGGTTGGTCACGATATGCCGGGTGCCGGCGAACCGTTTCAAACCGGGTTCCGACCAGGCGATGAACTCTTCCACAGTGCCGTTGAACGCCGCGGTGTGGTGATCGATCGCGTCCGAGTGATAGCAACTACGGACCGCGTCCATATCGAGGCGGTCGATGCCACGGCAGTATCGGGTGATGACCTCGCGAATTGCCTGCCGGTCGAGCAGCTCGCCGATGTCACGCCAGGCGGCAGACGGCGCCCCGTTCACAGATCGAACCTGCCAGCGATCTCATCGAGACGACGCAACGCCTGTGTCTCGGTTCCGTCCCCTGCGCTCCACACGAGATCGGTGACGCCCGCATCCACGTACTTGTCGTGAAGATCAGGATCCGGGCCGAGAGCCTTGATGATCGGCGCACCGTCTCGTCCGTGCTCACTCCAGACTTGAGCGAATTCCTTTGCACGGGCGAAGACATCGTCGGTCCGCGGGGTGCTCAACCAACCATCAGCGTGATCAGCGATCCAGGCCAGAGTCTTGGGTCCGGCTTCTGCTCCGATGATTAGTGGAATGTGCCGCTCCGGCTTCGGCCACGCCCATGCCGGTTCGAACGAGATGAACTCGCCTGCGTAGCTTGCCTCTTCCTCGGTCCAGAGGACTCGCATCGCCTCGACATACTCGCGTAGCACCGCCCGCCGACGTGTGAACGGGACACGGTGATTGGCCAATTCGTCAGCGTTCCAACCGAACCCGGCGCACAGGCTCACCCGACCTCCTGAGAGGTGGTCGAGCGTGGCAAGCGTTTTCGCCAGGGCGATCGGATCGTGCTGAACCGGCAGTGCTACCGCCGTGGACAACTCGATCCGCTCGGTCACCTCGGCTACCGTCGCCAGCGCAATCCATGGATCCAGTGTTCGCATGTACCGATCGTCGGGGAGGCTGGCGTCGCCGGTTCCGGGATGGGGCGCATCGCGTTTGACCGGAATGTGCGTGTGCTCCGGGACGTAGAAGGAATCGAACCCGCGCTCCTCGGCGGCCTTTGCGAGTGCTGCCGGTCGAATTCCGCGGTCGCTTGTAAAGAGAACTACACCATGACGCATACGATGACAATCACAGCTACGAATGGTGGGCGGGAAAGGGGCTTCCACTGAGCGGGAGGCTCACCTGATCCGTGCTCGGCTCGATCATCCCGTACTGCACAGCTGGCTCGGCCGTTTGCCTGCACGTGCGCGCGGTCGGGCCGCCAACGTGGCCATCGCCCGGTGCCGGGAGTCGGGGGTCGTCACCGGTGACGCAGAGTGCATGCGCACAGCAGCCCAGGGGCAGGCTCGCTCCACACCTGCCAGGCCGCCCCCGCGGGCATACCGACACCCCGAGCCCTCGATTGTGCAACACCATCTACTGCTGTTGGAGGGCAATAGGTTTCACTTGATCGGGCCGCCGCACATCGATCAGAACCGGTCGACTGGATCGGGATAGCGACCGAGCCGGAAATTGGGGCATGCGGGCGCACATACCGCCATATCAGAGCTGAGTTACGAGAACACCAGGTACGAGTCGTCAACTGACGCGGGTGTTCGTCACTATCACGAGGCGCACGACGGGCGGTCCGAAGCTGCGACCACGCAGACACAAACGGCCGCTTCGCGGATCTGGCCCGGATACTCCTCGCCCACCGAATCCATTGTCGGGGATCGCTCTTCGACGAAGTGGCGGCGCGCTGTCTGAGACCGGGCCGTTGCCAGCTGGGATCTCAATCGGCGCGTACGTCCTCGGCGGACCAGAACGCATGCATGCTTGTGATTCGCGCTTCGTCGTCCAATGTCATGACATTGATCGGTTCGATCGTGATGGCCCGATCCACGGTTTCGGTCACAACGCGGAACGAGAATGCCGCGGACTCTCCCGCTACCCGCACCGTGTGAAGTTCGGTCGAGGTGCGTACCGAATCCAGCGCGGCATAGAACTGCTCGATCGCCGCGCGCCCGATCCGCGGCTGTGCGCCGACTGGGTCTTCGAGGGTCGCCTCGTCGCTGAATAACGCCGCGATCTCGGCCGACGTTCCGGATCCGATCAACTCGACGTACCGGTGAACGGTGGAACGGATCTGATCGGCAGTAGCCATCGGTTTCTCTCCTGGATTCGATAGGAACGTCCGTACGAAACCATTGCGCGGGTACTTGATGTGCGCGCATTCCCGGCCAATGGGATCACGTCGAGGTTCGGAACCACGTCAGCTCTCGGCCTCTGTGGATGCCGCGTCCACCGCGGCGTGCATCGAACGCTCTATGGGGCCGACATCGGCTCGCTCCGCGCTGCCGCACTGCTCTCAGTTTATCGAATCCATCTGTGCGGCCGCATGTTCCGGCGAATTGCCGATCGTCGACGACGTGACCTCAAGTGGCCCGAGCGCAGGTCCAGGGCACCGAACATGTGCCGGACACCCTGGGTTCGGTGGTAGGTCGCCCGCAGCCGGCGCGGCCGACGGGCGGTGAACCAGCCTCGGCCGCTGCGGGGTTGGAGGTTCAGTGGGCCGAACTCGTCCACGCAGATCACCCGGCCGTCGGCGGGCGGGTTGTCGTAAAGATCGAGGATCCGGGCCATCTTGGCCTGAGAGTCCGGGTCATTGCTCGCTTTCCAGGCTTTCGTGGCCTGCCACTACACTCCACCGGTTTTGAGGATCTGTCGGACGGTTTCGTAGCTGATGTCGGCAATACCGTTGATACGCAACACGTCCACTAATTTCGACAGGCTCCACGTCGAGAACGGCCACCCCAGGTCACGGGGGCAGCACCGGGCGATCTGACAGATCCGATCACGCGTCGCCTGATCGGTCTTCGCCGGCCTGCCCCCGCTCCATTTTGGACACTGTTGGCGAATTCGGTTGAGCCGGAGTTGGTTCGGCATGATCGACGTTGGGTGATCGTGCATGGTGTTGATGGAGGTTGGGTGTCTTTGCGCCCGCGCAGGTGGGATGTGGTTCCGGTGGAGACGGTGCGGGTTGCCAGGATGGTGTTCCCCGAGGGTGTCTGGCGATGCGGCTGCGGGACGTACTGGGACCGATCTTTACCGATTCGGAGTTCGCTGCGGCGTTCTCGTGTCGCGGCCAGCCCGCGATGTCGCCAGCGTTGCTGGCGCTGGTATCGGTGCTGCAGTTCGCCGAGGCGCTCACCGATCATCAAGCCGCACAGGCGGTTCGGGCTCGGATCGACTGGAAGTATGCGTTGGGCCTGGGCGATTCCGACACCTGCATCAGCTTCGCGATGAGCCCGACCGGCTGATGCTGCGCTGAAGCCATCACCACCGCACCCCGCCGCATCCGGATCGGTTGCCTGCTGCGTCGCGCGATCTGGGCCAGTTCGCGGCCCTCTTCCGGGGTCATGCTCTGACGAACACATCCAGCTTGCGAGCCACCGGCATCACCTCCACCGGCAGGATCACCGTTCACCCGCCGAGAATCAACCCGCCACCCGGGCAGCGGTTCCAGCATCTCTCGGACGCGGCACTAGCCACGAGCTACCCGTACGCGAAACCCTTTCGTAACCAACGCATTCGGTGCCATCGAAGGGGTTTTCGCCCACTCGAATGATCGCCGGGCTGCGTTGTTCCGCACAAGCTTACGCAGTCGAAGCGACTACACCGACTCGGGCTCTGTCCGGGCCGCCGCGTGCCGTGCGGCGATGTAACCGAAGACCAGTGCCTGGCCGATGGTGGCGCCCGCGCCCGGGTAGGTCGCACCGAAAGCATTCGCCGCGGTGTTGCCGATCGCGTAGAGACCCTCGATGACGCTGCCGTCCTCACGCAACACGCGCGCGTCCCGGTCGGCGACGAGACCGCCGCAGGTGCCCAGGTCGCTGAGGATCATCTTGACCGCGTAGAACGGCGCTTTGCGCAGCGGCGCCAGGTTCGGGTTCGGGGTCACCGTCGGGTCGCCGTAGTAACGGTCGTAGGCACTGTCGCCGCGCGAGAACTCCGGATCGTTCCCGGTTTCCGCGTAGTGGTTGAGGTTGTCGAAGGTCTCGGTGAAGGCGTCCTCGGGTACGCCCATCGCCCGCGCCAGGGCGGCGGGGCTGTCGGCGCGATGGGCGATGCCCGCCTCGAACCATGCCGACGGCAATGGCTGGCGAGGGAAGTACTGCCCGGCGAGGATGTAGTTGTTGCGGTAGCGCTGGTCGAACACGAGCCACATCTGCTCGACCGGGTCGCCGCCGCGCTCCCGCTCCAGCAGCGCCTGACCGAACGACATGTAGTCCATGGCCTCGTTGATGAATCGCCGACCGGTCTGATCGACCACGAACGAGCCCGGCAACGAGCGTTCCGCGAGCATCACCGCCGGGGCCGCGCCGGGCAGCGGAGCGAAGGCGGGGAACCACCATGCCTGATCCATCAGCGCGGTACCGGCGCCCAGTTCCTGTGCGGCGGTGATGGCCTCACCGGTGTTGCCCTCGGCGCCGAGGCTGGCGTCGTCGTCCAGGCGCGGGGACTGGAACTTGTGGCGGGCCGCCATATCGTGGTCGAAACCACCAGCCGCGAGCACAACGCCGTGGCGCACGGTGACGGTGATCTCACGTTCGGCCTGGCGCAGCACCGCACCCGTGACGCGGTCGCCTTCGTGGACGAGGCGGACCAGCCTGGTCTCGGTCCACACCGGGATTCCGGACCGCAGCACGCCCGCGAACATGCCTGCCGCGAGCGCCTGGCCGCCGGCCACGTATTCGCGGCCGATCACCATGCCGCCGATGCCCAGCGCGGCGCGGCGCAGTATGCGCGACAACGCCTTCAGCGGCTTGCGCGCGACCAGGTTCATCCACTTGTAGTCGGCACCGGTGACCGGCATCGGCACCGGCGCTTCGAGCACGCCCGGCCGCAGCCGCGGACGTTGCACACCCAGCACCGAGGCATCGAACGGGCGGCACTCACAGGTCCGGCCTTCGGCGCGACCGCCCGGTTCCTCCGGGTGGTAGTCGGAATAGCCACGCGCCCAGAAGAATCGCATCGGCGTGGTCCGCTCCAGCATCGCCACCGCCTCGGCGCCGGCCTCGAGGAACGCCTCGCCGCGCTCGGCCGGAGCCGAATCTCCCACCACCGACTTGATGTAGGTACCCGCCTCGGCGAGCGCCGCCGATCCGGTATCGGGCAGGGTGGAGTTTCCCGGAATCCAGAACGCGCCACCGGAGCGTGCGGTCGATCCGCCGACGTAGGCGGTCTTCTCCACGATGACCGTCGACAATCCCAGCTCGTGCGCCGCCAACGCCGCGGCCATGCCGCTACCTGAGCCGATCACGAGGAGATCGACGGTCGATTCGTGGGCGTGCGTGAGCGGGGGCATCGGCTTCTTCGCCATGATCGGTAACTCCACTCTCCAAGATGCGATCGATCGCACAAACCTAGATTCGAGGCGGCAGCCACGGAGTCCGGCCTTCCATTGAGCGGGACGGTTCCGCGAATCCCGCTGTGCGGAAAAAGCTTTCACCGTGTCCACGCGGATCTGATTAACGTCCGGGTATGAGTAGCACATGGAGCAGAGCCGAATTGGAGTCGGCCTTCCAGAACTGGCGTTCGACGGTGGCCCGAGCCGCGTCGGGTGCGGGCAGTTGGCGGGAATTCGTCGACCTCTTCACCCCCGATGCCGAATACCACGAGCAGATGGTCGGAGTATTGAAAGGGCGTGACGCGATCTGGGCCTGGGCCGAGCCGACCCTTGCCCGCTTTCCCGGCTCCGCGATGACGTCATTCCCCGACTACTGGCACTTGATCGACGACGTCAACGGCGTCATCGTGGTGAAGCTGAACAACCTGCTGCGCGATCCGGGCGACGGCTCTCAGATGGGTGCCGACAACATCAGCATCCTCACTTACGCCGGTGAGGGAAAATTCTCCAAAGAAGAGGACATCTACGATCCGGCCGAATTCGTCGGGCTCATCCAGCGATGGTGTCGGCGCGCCAAGGAACTGGGGATGCTGAGCCCGGCCGAACTCGAATGGTGCGCTCAAGCAATTCCATCCGAAGAAACGGCCTCCTGAGCTCCGAGCCGACAACCGACGAGACCGTGCGTTCTCGACGCACGGTCTCGTCGGCCCCACCCGTCGACCGATCGCCGCGCCCGGGTCACTCAATGCAGGCGCGGGATGTCGTCGCCGACCGGGAGCTCGATCCGCGATTCGAGCACCGCCCGTTCGAGCACCGCCCGGTCGATCCGGCGGCGCAGCACGTCACAGCCGCGCTCCTGATGTCCCACACCACGATTCGCGCTCGCGATCACCGGACACCTACCGGCGTCGCCGACCCACTGCACCGAGGTGTGGGCCGCGCTGAACTTCTCGATCAGCACCCGTTGGCCGCACTGGTCGCAGTCGAGCGGTCGCATCGTCATCGCGTGGACGTCCCCGGGTTCGAGCCCACGTCACCGTATCGGCCGCGGAAGAAGATCAGCGGCGCGAGATCGGTCGCGTACAGATGGCGGACCCGCGAGACCACTATGGTGTGGTCGCCCGCGGGGTGTTCGGCCTCCAGCTCCGCCTCGATCCAGGCCAGACCCTCGGCCAGGATCGGAGCGCCCGCGGGCGACGGCTGCCAATCGATGCCCTCGAACTTGTCCGTCCCGCGAGCCGCGAACTGTCGGCACACGGACTCCTGGTTCTCGGACAGGATGTTGACCGTGTAGCGCCCCGCCGCACGAACCCGCGGCCACGAGGAACTGGTCGCCGCCACACAGAACGCGATCAGCGGCGGATCCAATGACACCGAGGTGAACGAGTTGGCGGCCAAGCCGGTCGGCGCCGCCGACTCCGGGTCGATTCCGGTGATCGCCACGACGCCGGTAGCGAAGTGTCCCAGGACGGCTCGCATCATGACCGGATCGACTTCCGGCGGGCTCGCGTCGACCGAACGCGGGGGTGCGTCGGGTATCGGATTCGCGGTCATGACAAAGCCTTTCGAAGCGGCAGGAAGGTCAGATCCTCGGGATGGGGTGCGCGCAGCATCGTCCAGTAGTCGACCAGCCGCCACGGGCACGGTACGACCGCACGGCCCTCGGAATTGCGGTAGTACCCGTTGACCTGCGCACCGGGATGCACCCACACGGTCTCGTCGAGCGCCTCGTCGACGCGCTCGTTGTACTCGACCAGTGCCCGCTGTTCGACGTCCATCGCGGCATGGTCGTGCTCGAGCAGGTACTGCAGGCACTCGATGATGTAGTGGACCTGTTCCTCACCGGTGATGTTGTGTCCCGCACCGTGATTCGGTGCGGAATTCGGTCCGGCGGTGATGAACAGATTCGGGAAGCCGGACACCTGCACCCCGAGATAGGCGCGCGGATCCTCACCGCCCTTCCACACCTGCGCCAGCGTGTCGCCGTCACGGCCGGTGATGTCGATGGCGGTGGTGAACTGGAGTTTGAATCCGGTGGCCAGGATGATCACGTCGGCGGGGATGAACGTTCCCTCTGTGGTGACCACGCCGTCGGGGGTGATCCGCTCGAACGACGCCCGGTGCAGGGTCACGTGCTCGCGGTTGAGCGCCTTGAAGAAGCCCGGGTCCTTGACAATTCGCTTGGCGTAGGGCCGGAAGTCCGGGGTCAGCTTCTCGACCAGATCGGGCCGATCCGGGAAGCTGGCGCGCAGGTATTCCTGTGCGGTGCGCAACGCCATGTCGTTGGCCGGCGACGCCGAGAGGTGGGTGGCCGCCCACTCTTTGTCGATGCGCGGCATCGGGTACAGGTTGTCGGAGGCGAACCAGTAGGTGCGCAGCCGGAACCATTTGTCGTAGAAGGGCAGATTGGCCATCGCCCACTTCTCGCCGGCCGGGACGTCACCGCCGACCGCCTTCTCCGGCACCAGCCAGTGCGGGCTGCGGACGACCACGTCGAGCGCTTCCACCTCCTCGACGATGCTGGCCACGACCTGCACCGACGTGCAACCGGTGCCCAAGACCACGACGCGCTTGCCGGGCAGGTCGATGCCGGTGTCCCACTCGGCGGTGTGCACGAGTGTCCCGCCGAAGGTGTCCATTCCCGGCACGTCGGGTTTGTTGGGGGCGTTGAGCATTCCCAACGCGGTGATCACGGCACGGGCCCGCTGCCGGGTGAGCGTGCCGTCACACCCCTCGGTCACGACCTCCCACAGGTTCTCCTCCGCCAGCCAGGTGGCCGAACGCACACGAGCGCCGAACCGGATGTGCTCACGCAGTCGGTATTTGTCCACGACGCCGAGCAGATAGTCCTGATACTCGGGTCCGGTCGGATAATACCGCGACCAGTTCGGATTGAGCTCGAAGGAATACGAGTAGTAGTGGCTCGGGGTGTCCACCGCCGCGCCGGGATAGGTGTTGGCCTGCCAGGTGCCGCCGATGTCGTCGCGTTCCTCGAAGATGGTGAACCGGAAACCGGCCTCCCCCAGCTTGATTCCGGCGTTGATGCCGACGATGCCGGCGCCGATGACGACGACCTCGAAGTCGGCCGGGGGCGCCACCGTCACCGGGACGTGACGCTGATCCTTGATGAACCCGGCTTGTTCCAGCAGCAGGGGGACGAATTCGGCGTCCACCCGCTGCGCGGTGCAGATCATCGCCATCCGCTGGAACAGCTCGTCGTCCGGAACCCCCAGGGCGGCAGTCGAATCCGCAGTCAGGATCTCTCGCGCGCGGGCGCGGACATCCGCGGCGACGTCATCGGGGTAGGTGCCCGGCGGGACGGTGGGCCGAATGCCGGTGCGGTAATGGCTGCCGGGTTCCTCGATGGTCAGCCGCGGGCCGAACTCGTCGAGCAGCCCGAGATCACCGGTCACGTGCACCAGCGACATCAGCAGCGGAGCCGCCTCGCACTCCTCGATCGCCTGGTGCAGTGCGGCCTGCCGATCGGAGACGTCGGCGATGACGGTGTCGGTCATGATTTGCCTTCCGGGAGCGGCACGCCCATGCGGGCGAGCATGTCTCGTGGATTGGAGGGTGGAGTGAGGTTCAGCAGCTGTTCCCCGCGCTGCACCGCCGAGGCGATGCATGCCTCGTCGTCGGACCACACCCAGAACTCGCCGCGAGCGATCTGTTCGATCATGTGCTCGGCGGCCACCAGCGGGTCGAGGCCCTTCTCGACGTTGTCGCGCTGCATCGCGGCGAAGACGGCATTGGCGGTCGGATCGGCGGTGGGCGCCTCCCGCTGGGCGGCGAGGAAGATCTCGCTGCGAATCGAACTGGGCACCACCGCACTGACTTGGATCGGGGCTGCGATGATCGACAGATCCTGATGCAGGCATTCCGTCATCGCCTGCACCGCGAATTTGCTGACGATGTAAGGGGATTGGACCGCGACGGTATTGAGTCCACCCACCGAGGACAGATTGGCGATACAAGCGGGGGAACCCGTCCGAATCATCCTGGGCACGAACGACTTCAAGCTGTAGAAGACACCGTCGACATTGATCTGCATCAACCGTCGCCACCGGGCCGGGTCGATCTCCCACAGCAGACCGGCCGACTCGACACCCGCGTTGTTGATGAGCAACTCGACGCTGCCGTACCGGGCGAAGATGATCGCCGCCATCTCCTCGATGGCCGTCTCGTCGGCGACGTCGATCCCGTAGCCCTCGGCGCTGCCGCCTGCCGCGACGATCTCGCTCGCCACCCCCGACGCGCGCTCGGCGTCGATGTCGGCGACGATCACCCGCATACCGAGCTCACCCAGATGCCGGGCCAGGCCGGCGCCGATTCCGGCGGCGGCGCCGGTGACGACCGCGGTGCCGTGGGAGAACCGCTCCCGCGCTGTGGCGCCCATCAGACCCCCTCCGGCAGGATGTTCGGATTCGCCCACGCGGGCGGCTCTCGCCGAGGCAGTTCAGCGCCACCGTCCAGCGACATCACGGGGGTCTTTGTCGCATAAGGGAAATGCAGGCTGAACGCCACGAGACCGGTCCGCTCGGCGGCGGGCAGCGCACACATCTCGAGCACGGTCTGCGCCAGATACTCCACCGGCTCGGTTTCGTAGCCTGCGGGCAGCAGCGCCGCGGCGCCGGGGGTCATGATGGCCGTGGACGGGCCGACGGCGTTGACCGCGATGCCGTCGTCGACGAGTTCGGCCGCCAGTCCCTGCGTGAACCGGTGGAGTGCGGCCTTTGCCGAGGCGTACACGACATCGCCGGAGGTCTTGTTGTACTCCCGGAACGGCCGAATCGGGTTCAGCCCGGTGGAGGATCCGATATTGACGATCCAGCCCGCACCTTGTTTGCGCATCACCGGGATCGCGGCGCGGCTGAGCACGAATGGCACCTCGAGGTAGTGCTGCACGGTCCGGTGGAACGTCGTGTCGCTCATCTCCGCGATCGAGCTGTAGTCGGCGAAACCGGCGTTGTTGACCAGGATGTCGAGCCCGCCGAGCTCTTCCACGACGCGGTCGACGAGCCCGGTGCGCTGTTCGCCGTCTTCCAGATCCGCCGGAATCGCCACTGCGCGGCCGCCCGCGGCCTCGATCAACTGCACGGTCTCGGCGAGCGAGCCGGCGATCAGGTGGGTCTCGCCGTCTCGCGTCGAGGGTCTCGGCTCGAGCGACCGAGCCGTCACGGCGACGGTCGCGCCCTCCGCGGCCAGGCGCTGCGCGATGGCCCGCCCGATGCCCCGGCTACTGCCGGTGACCAGGGCTCTCTTACCTTCGAGTCGCTGTGTCTTGATCACTTTCTGCCTTCGCTGTGCCGGGTTCGCACCCGGATTCGATCGTCTGTCGCCGAATGGCCTTGTCCGGAGCGGACTTCCGCTCAATGGGAGGTCGAATCGGAGGCCGCGGCCGAGGCCAGCACGTCGCGCATCATCTGCCACAGCTTCTGGCGCGCCGGTTCGGTCAGCGACAGCTTCGGGAAGGTCAGAAAGCCGTGGAACAGACCGTCGAAGCGGTGCGCGGTGACCGCGACACCGGCTTCGGCGAGGCGTCGGGCGTAGTCCTCCCCTGCCACGCAGGGTGGATCGAGCTCTGCGGTCGCCACTACCGCGGCGGGGAGACCCGCAAGGGATTCGGCCCGGCTCGGGACCAGGTATGGATCGTCGGTTCCATTGGGCGCGTACTGTTTCCAATACCACTGCATGGCCGTGGTGTTGTTGTAGTAGCCCTCACCGTAGAGCCGGTAGGACTCGGTGCTGAGGTCATCGTCGATGACCGGGTAGAGCAGGACTTGCGCGGTGATGCGCGGGCCGCAGCGGTCGCGCGCCGCCAGCGAAACGGTGGCCGCGAGATTGCCGCCCGCGCTGTCGCCTGCCACCACGAGCCGGTTCGCGTCACCGCCGAATTCGGCGGCGTGTTCGGCGGCCCAACAGACCGCCGCGTACATGTCCTCCATGGCCGCGGGGCCGGGATGTTCGGGTGCGAGCCGATAGTCCACGGCGACTACGGCGACACCGACCGCGTCGGCCATCGACCGGCAGAATTCGTCGTGACTGTCCAAGTCGCAGAAGACGAAACCGCCTCCATGGGCGAACACCACCACCGGTAGTGGTGCGGACGTGTCGCTGTCGGGCACGTACAGTCGCACCGCGAGATCCCCGCCCGGCCCCGGGATCTTCCGGTCCTCGGCGCTCCGCATGGCGGGCAGTCGTGTCAGCGGAGTTCGCCGGGAAACGATGATCTGCCGCAATTCGGCGGGCTCATGCTGGGTGACATCGGGGAACACCTCCAGTGCCGACAGCATCGACTCGACATCGGGGTGCAGGTCGGAACGTCGTCCGGCCATGTCGATCACTTCCTCTGATTGGTGCGAGCCGACGTCGCCGTGCCGGTCAGGTCGAAGCCCTTGTAACCGGAGGCGGCGACCTCGGCGCAGATCCCGTTGTATTTGCCGAATCCACCGATGTAGGGCATGAAGACGCGTGGCTTACCGGGGATGTTCGCGCCCATGTACCAGGAATTCGCGGTCGGGAACAACGTGTGGGATGCGACCGTGTTGCAGGTGGCCACCCACTCGTCGACCGATTCCTCGGTGGCCTCGACCGTGGTGAATCCGTGCTCGTCGAGGTAATCGAGGCAGTCGCCGATCCAGTCGACGTGCTGCTCGGCCATCAACACCATGTTGGCCAGCACGCTGGGGCTGCCGGGACCGGCCAGGATGAACATGTTCGGGAACCCCGCCACGGCCAGGCCCAGGTAAGTACGCGGGCCGGCCGCCCACTCCTGACTCAGTTGGCGGCCGCCGCGGCCACGGATCTCGATCTGGGACAGCGAGCCGGTCATCGCGTCGAAACCGGTGGCGAAGATCAGGACGTCGAGGTCGTAGGACGCCTCCGTCGTGCGGACTCCGGTCTCGGTGATCTCGGTGATCGGGGTGCGACGCAGGTTCACCAGCGTCACGTTGTCGCGGTTGTAGGTCTGGAAGTAGCCGTCGTCGGTGACAATCCGCTTGGTTCCGATGGGGTGATCGTTAGGGATGAGCTGTTCGGCGACTTCGGGATCGCGCACCATCTCGCGGATCTTCGCCTCGACGTATTCGCGTGCGGTGTCGTTGGCATCCAGGCTGGTCGTCTGGTCCGGGAATGCCTTGGCGAACAGATATCCGCCGCGCTGCCACCACTCGTCGTAGATCCTGGTGCGTTCGGCGGCATCGACTTCGAGTGCGCCCTTGGGGTGGGGACTGTTCGGGGTGCCGCCGCCGCTGACGCGCGACAGCCGACGCCGCTCGGCGTAATCCGCCTTCACCTCGGCAATGAATTCGGGATCCAGCGGTCGGTTGCCGGCCGGAATCGAATAGTTCGGTGTCCGCTGGAAGACGTAGAGGTGCTCGGCGTGTTCGGCGATCACCGGCACCGCCTGGATGCCCGAGGAGCCGGTGCCAATCACGCCGATGCGCTTACCCGTGAAATCGACGGGTTCGTGCGGCCACTCGCCAGTGTGGTAGCTCGCACCGGCGAAGGTGTCGCGGCCCGGAATGTCCGGCTTGTTCGTGGCCGACAGCACGCCCGTCGCGAGAATGCAGTACCGCGCCGTGACCGTGCGACCGGTGTCGGTGGTAATGGTCCAACGCCGAGCCCGCTCGTCGTAGACCGTCGCGGTCACCCGGGTCAGGAAGTCATAGTCCGAGCGCAAGTCGTGCCGGTCGGCGACGTGTTCGAGATAGCGCAGGATCTCCGCTTGCGTAGCGAAACGCTCCGACCAGGTCCACTCCTGCTGCAGTTCGTCGTCGAAGGAGTAGGAGTAGTCGATACTCTCCACGTCGCAGCGTGCTCCCGGATACCGGTTGTGGTACCAGGTGCCGCCCACCCCTTCGGCGGATTCGAAACCGTGCACCCGCATCCCACGGCCACGCAGCTTGTGCACCGCGTAGAGCCCGGAGATCCCCGCCCCGACAACGACGGCGTCGAAATCGGTGTCCTGATTTGTCACAACATTCACTTCTTCCCTCGATGAGGCGAGCGGCTGAAACCACCCGGTTGATAGGGATGGTCTGAGGCCGTCACGCCCCGACGGTCTGCGCGTCCGGCTCGATCTGTTTCATCGATTGCGCTTGTTTCGCCTGCCGCGCCCACATCCACTCGTGGCCCCAGTAGCTGTCGGCAGTGATCTCCTCGGCGGTGTAGTACGCCTCGTCGACGAGCCTGCCGCCGGTTCCGTACTCGATGTCCCATCCGCCGGGGACCCGAACGTAGAAGGAGATCATCTTGTCGTTGGTGTGCCGGCCCAGCGTCGAGGACACCGGGAAATCGCGTGCCATCACCTGGTCGTAGGCGCGACCAACGGCGTCCAGCTCGTCGACCTCGACCATCACGTGGATCAGTCCCGGATCGCGGCCCTCGAGGCTGGGCATGATCGCCAGGCTGTGATGGCGCTGATTCACCCCGAGGAAGCGGATCCGCTGCGGCGGGGCATCGGGCGGCGACGGCATGCGGAACGCACCACGCGGCAAGAAGCCGAGGATCTCGGTGTAGAAGCCGTACGACTCGTCGAAATTGGTTGTCGGCATGACGACATGCCCTAGGCCCTGGGCTGCGGTCACGAACCGCTGGCCGTATCGGGTCAGCACCGGGCTGTGTTCGAGCACCGGCCCGTGAAAGAACTCCAACGGCGTGCCGCCGGGGTCCCGCATGCTGATTCCAGCCTCGACCTTGCGCTGATCGGCCAGCTCCGGCGGCATCGGCGTGTACTCGTATCCGGCGGCGTCGAGCGTCGCGGCCAGCCGCCGGAGTGCGGCACCGTCACGCACCTCCCAGCCGACCGCGCTGACCCGGTTCACGTCGGCGCGTTCGACGGTGATGCGGGCCGGTCGCTCGTCCATCCGGAAGTGCAGGGCGTCGTCCTCGACGCCGAAGCCCGGGGCGAAACCGAGTACCTCGAATCCGAGTTCGCGCCAGCGCTCGAGGTCGGTCGCCAAGATGCGGACGTAGCCGAGCCCCTTGATTTCGGTCATCGTGCTCGTGTTCCTTTCCGAGAAGCGTCAGATCATCACGCGCAGTGGACCCGGCGGCACCTCCACGCCCAACCCGGACATCGCCGCCGCGTGATAGACGGTGCTGCTTACATGGATGGCGTGGTGCAATCCGGCGTGCGCGTCACGCCAGAACCGTTGCAGCGGGTTGTCCATGCGCAGCGCGTTGCCGCCGGCACGGTCGAAGATCTCGTCGGCGGCGCGGACCGCTCGCCAGGCGACGCGAACCTGATCGCGGCGTACCCGCGACCGGGTCTCGAAGTCGATCTCCTCGCCACGGTCCACCAGGTCGAAGATCCGATCGACATTGGCGAGCAACTGCTGGCGAGCGGAGTCGATCTCCGACGCCGATTCGCCCAGGGCATGCAGGACGTAGGGGTCGTCCTTGATGAGAGTTCCGGCGGCGCCGACGCGGTCGCGCTGGTAGGCGATTCCGGCGGCCAGGACTCCTTCGCAGATGCCGATGGTCGCCGCGGTGATCCCGAGCGGGAACATGGTCGACCACGGCATCTTGTAGAGCGTCTCGGTAACCCCGTACTCCTTGGCCGCGGTGCCGTCGATCACCTTCGCCGAGTCCATCACCCGGTATGCCGGGATGAAGGCGTCCTTCACCCGGATGTCCTTGCTGCCGGTGCCGCGCAGTCCAACCACATCCCAGGAGTCCGGCACGATCTCGTAGTCGGACCGGGGCAGGATCACGTGCAGTCCTCGCGGCGGCATGACCGGTTTGCCGTCCTCGCCGCCGACCAGCGCGCCGAGGAAGATCCAGTCGCAGTGATCGGTGCCGGAGGAGAACTGCCAACGCCCGTTGAGTACATAGCCGCCGTCGCGGGGTACGGCGACGCCGCCGGGCATGTAGGGCGAGGCCTGCCAGGTGTCGTTGTCGGCGCCGAGCACCTCGTCCTGGACCTTCGGGTCGGCGAAGGCGAGCTGCCATGGATGGACGCCCACGATGCCGCCGACCCATCCAGCCGAACCGTAGATGCTCGCGGTCTTCATCACGGTTTCCGCGAATTCCCGTGGGTGGGCCTCGAATCCGCTGTACTTCTTGCGTTGCAGCAGCCGGATCAGCCCGGCATCCTCGAGGGCCTTGGCCATATCGTCGGGCAGCCGACCGAGCGACTCGCCTTCCTCGGCGCCGGCGCTGATCTGGTCGGCGAGGGCGACGATTTTGTCGAGCACTGCGTAAGACATCTGAGAACTCCTGGGGAAGTGGGAAATTTGGGGTCGGAGATCAGGAACCGGCGACGGCTTCCTCGCGGTTGACCGACAGATTGGGGGCGATGGCGCTACGCCCTTCGGCGAGGTTGGCGTCCACCTCGGCCTGCCAGTTCTGCAGGGCGCGTTCGGTATCGATCTCGAATTCGAACCGGTTGACCATTTCGGGCTTGATGTCCTCGACGTCGACGTAGAACTGCTCGTACCACCGGCGCAGCTGGTAGACGGGCCCGTCCTCCTCCGACAACAGCGGATTGTCGATGCGTGCCTTCTTCTTCCAGATCTGCACGTCCTGCTCGAAGCCGATCGACACGCCCTTGGCGATGGCGGCCGCGATCTGGTTCGCCGCCTCGTCGTCCACTCCGGCCGGCTTCTCCACCATCACGCCGTACTGCAACCGGAACGAGGTCGGCGTGATCGGATAGTGGCAATTGATCAGATAGATATTGGGTTCGCCCTCGCGATCACGACCCGCGCTCCACAGCTTGTCCACCATGTAGGACGGACCGTAATACGTTGCGTCCGACTGGCCTTCGGCACTGTAGTTGGTGTTCTGACTGACGCCGACAGCGTCCGCCCGGGGTCGCGACCGCATGAGCTGGTTCGCGGTGTGCCCTTCGAAGACATTGCGGAAATAGGTCGGCATGGAGTAGTGGACGTAGAAGAAATGGGCCATGTCGACGACGTTGTCGACGATCTCGCGGCAGTGCGAGTTCTCCACGTCCACGTGATTCCAGACCCAGTCGGTCCAGGACTCGTCACCGTAGGTCGGGATCTCCGGGATGGTGAGCTCGGCGGGCGGTTTACGCCCCTGCGGGTCGTTCCAGACGAACAGCTGTCCGCTGATCTCCATCGTCGGCCAGGCTTTGGTTCGCGCCAGAGGCGGCACCCGCCGCGCGTAGGGGATTCCCGCGCACTTGCCGTCGCCGCGCCAGCGCCAGTCGTGGAAGGGGCAGGCGATGTCGTTGCCCTTGATCGTTCCGTCGGCCAGGTTTCCACCCATGTGCGGGCAGAAAGCGTTGAGCACGTTGAGTTTACCGTCCTCCCCGCGAAAGACGACGAGTTCGGTGCCGAACGCCGAGACCTGATGCGGCCGACCGTCGCCGAACTTGCGAACAAGGCCCAGGCAGTGCCAGCCGCGGGCGAATCGCGCAGGCGGAACACCGCTGTCGATGACGCGGATCTTCTCGTTGGCCTCGGTCGCGGAATTCACGATACCTCCTGGTCAGACGGCTGCTGATGAGCAGCCTTTCGCGATGGGATCAGCGTCGCAGCCGGATCAGGCGGTGTGACGTGAGTCTCCTGCTGAATGGGATGGTTTCGTTCCCGATATCGCGCCGACCTTGCCGCTGGATCAGTATTCGATCGAGATCTCATCGCTGACGGGCTGGGCCTGACAGGCCAGAATGTAACCCTCGGCAAGATCGTCCTCGGTCAGAATTTCGTTGCGCACCAAGTCGACTCGCCCTTGCGTGAGCGAACAGACGCAGGCGCTGCACGCGCCCTCCCGGCACGAGTAGGGCGCATCGACTCCGGCCGCGAGCAGTGCGTCGAGCAGAGTGCGCCCCGCGGTCCACGGCACCTCTCGCTCGGCGCCGTCGAGGGACACCCGTACCCGGCAGACGACCTCGCCCGCCTCCGTCTCCTGATCCGGCTGCGCGGCGAACGGATCGCTCTGCAAAGACAGGAACCGCTCCGCATGCACTCGCGCGGGCGAGAATCCGACCTCCGCGCACACTTCGGCGGCGAGGTCCATCAGCGGAGTCGGCCCGCACAGGTAGGCGCTGCGCCCGCACAGTGGGCGCAGCAGCATCGACAGCGACCGCCGGGTGGGATACCCCTGTACCGACTCCAGCACGTGGATCACCGAAAACCGTTCGGCGAAGCGGCTTTCCAGCTCACGCAGCCCAGCGGCGAAGATGACCGAATCCTGGTCGCGATTCGCGTAGATCAGCACGACGTCGCCCGTGCCAGCGAACAGAATCGATTTCGCGATCGACATCATCGGCGTGATTCCGCTGCCACCGGCCACCAGCACGACAGACTCGTCGAGGGAAGCGGGCACGAAGGCCCCGGCGGGCGGCAAGACGTCCAATTCGTCACCGACGTGGACGGTTTCGCACAGCCAGTTGGATCCGTGGCCGCCCTTTACCCGTTTGACGGTGAACTTCATGGCCGCATCGATATGCGGCGAACTCGACAGCGAATAGCAGCGCGCCGATCCCGATCCGATATCCGGCACCCGGACGGTGAGAAATTGCCCCGGCCGGTAGTCGGGGGTTACCGTCTTGTCGACAGCTTCGACGACGAACGACCGCGCATCGGCGGTCTCCTCGATCACCTCCGCTATCCGGACCCGGACGATACGGGAATTCGGCGAGGTCGCCGCCGTGCGGCCGTCCGGTTCTGCACTCGTTTGCGTCGACATCCGCACTCCTGGTTGTGATTCGACTTCGCCCTGATCAGCGGCGAGACCCCGGGAGGGTACGGTGCGGCGGCACGCTCGGCGGGGTGGCATTCCGTTCATCGGGAGGGTTCGGCGATGGAGGGTTCACCGTCGCGATGAAATGCCCTCCGCCTGCGACAAGGCTGTTTGAAATACGCAAGCACGTGGTAGTACCGTGGCTTGGATCACAGTGACGTGGTGCCTGGCGGGAGGTCTGGTGAGAACAACAAATACTGCCGGGGTGCCGGTCTCGGTCGTCGAGCGGATATCCCTCGTGCTCGAAACATTCAACGGCGTGGGCCCTCTGACCCTGGCGCAGGTGACCGCCCGGACCGGCCTTCCTCGGTCGTCGGCGCATCGACTGCTCGAACAGCTGACCGCCGCCGGTTGGCTCGCACGCTCACCCGAGCAGACCTATGAGCTCGGGGTGAAGGCCTACGAAATGGGCCAGGCCGCGCTGAACCAGAATCGGCTGCTTCAGGGCGCGCGCCCGGTGATGCAGGCCTTCGCGCAGCAAACCGGCCTCACCATCCAGTTGGGTGTGGTCGTGGACCACAGCGACACCGTATACCTGGCCAAGTTCAACGGCCGCGCGTCCGGGCCGACGCCGACCGCCGTCGGACAGCGGGTGCCCGCGCACCTGACGGCCGTCGGAAAGGCACAGCTGGCATGGATGCAGACGACCACGAATCCTGACGTGGTGCGTGGACTCCAGCACACCAGCGGCGGCGAGCTGGTCCAGCGCACCACACAGAGCATCGCCTCCGACGCCAGGCTCGAGGAGGATCTCGCGAACGTTCGCGACCGCGGCGCCGCGTTCGATCACGGTGAGTGCTTCGCCGGAATCGGTTGTGTCGGAGTATCTATCGGCCCGCCAACGCACATCTACGGCAACTGCGCCGGCATCTCGGTCTGCGCGCCGGTCACTGCGCTGGACTACCGCAAGCTGGTGGGACCGGTGCGGGTAGCCGCCCGAGAAATCTGGGATCGATGCGTAGCAGCCGACTTGGCGTCTCACTAGATCCCACAGAACCCGGGCCGCACATCGCGGCCCGGGTCCAGATTCAGGAAGCCGTGGAGGCGGCGGCGATCCGCTCTGCCATGGCCGCGGCGGCGCGGTAGGCCATGACCATTCCGGATCCGAGCGGAACGCCCGGGCCCGGGTAGACCGGTCCGGCAACCGAGGCCGAGGAGTTGCCCGCGGCGTAGAGCCCCGCGATCACCGATCCGTCGGGTCGTTCGACGGCGCCGTCGCGATCGATGACTGCGCCGCCCTTGGTGCCGAGGTCGCCGAGGACGAGTCGTACGGCGTGGAAGCCGGAACCGTGCAATGGGCGCAGGCATGGCTCGGGCGATGTCGCACCGACGAAGAACCGGCCGAACGGGTCTTCGCCGCGACCGAAATCCTCGTCCTTCCCCTTCTCGGCAGATTCGTTGAAACGCAGCACCGATGCGGTCAACCGCTCCGCGTCCACACCGATCGCGTCGGCGAGCGTGGCAATGTCGTCGGCCGTGTGCCACAGCCCGGCGGTGAAGAGCTCCTCGCGGCTGGGCGCCGGCACGCAGATGGCGGGCAGCATGTCGCCGGGCTGATCGTCGAAGACGAACCAGAAGGAGTCGCCGTGGCCGAGGAGCATCTGCTCACGCATGGCCCGGCCCATCCGGTCGTAGGGCAGCATCTCGTTGGCGAAGCGCTGGCCGGTGGCGTCGACAATGATTCCGGCCCGCACGCCGAGCGTGAACGCGGCATGCCCGTTGGGAAACAGCGTGGCCGGGCACCACCACGACTGATCCATCAGATCGACTGCGGCGCCGACAGATTCGGCCAGCGCGAGAGCATCGCCGGAGCCGGTGTCCGGGTGTGAGGAGCTCCAATCGGTCGGCATGTCCTGCCACTTGGCGCGCAGCTCCGGCGAACGCTCGAATCCGCCCGCGGCGAGCAGGACTCCCCCGCGCGCCTGGATGCGGGATCGGGTGCCGTCGAGCCCGGTGACGACGACACCGGTCACCCGCCCCTGGTCGTCCTGTGCCAGTTCGGTGACACGGGTCGACAGCTTCAAGTCGGCCACACCCGACGCGTCGAGTGCGAGGACCATGCGAGCGATCCAGGCTTGGCCGCCGTCGAGCACCGACCGGTCCATCTCCACCGCGAACTGGTCGGCCGGCACCATCGGCCGGATATCGTCGAGCCGGTCGCCGACCTCCGCGGCCTCGATCGACTGCGCGAAGATGCTGCGCCCGTTCGCACTTCGGCCCGGGGCGTCGTAGTAGTCCGGGAAGGGCCGGTGCTCGAGCGGGATGCCTGCCGTGTTCTCCAAGAATTCAGCCACGCTCGGGCCGGTCTCCAAGTAGGCGCGCTGCAGCTCGGAGCTGGTGCGGTCGCCGACGAGGGCCGAGAAGTAGGTCAGTCCCTGCTCCACGGAATCGTCGACGCCCTGCCGGGCGAGCACGTGGTTGCCCGGAAGCCACACGCTGCCACCGGAATACGCGGATGTCCCGCCGAAGCGGTCGGTCTTCTCGATCACACAGGTCGACAGGCCGCGGTGGGTGGCCGCAAGGGCTCCCGCGAGGGCGGCCCCACCCGAGCCCACCACTACAACGTCGTACGCACTATCCCAGGTCATCGCCGACTCACTCCATTCTCTGGTCCGGGCGTGAACGGCGTCACAGTAAGGGCCGGATGTCCCCTCCGAACCCGGCCCTCCCGCTCAATGGCAGCGTTGCTACACAGGTTCGGCGGGTGGGCCGACGACCTCGATCAGGTACCCGTCGGGATCGCGGACTGCGCCGATGGTGCGGCCCGCATGCTGGATGAGCACCGTCGCGGGCATCTCCTCGACGCCGCCGTGCGCGCACGCGCGGGCCAGCAAGCCCGCGACGTCGGAAGTGTTGAGCACCAATTTCACCAGCATGTTGCCGTGGTCCGGTGCGCTCTGGCCCGCTCGTGGCGCGAGCAGCTCGATGCCCGCGGTCCCGGCCCGCAGGATCACCACGTCGAATGCGTCGGTGGAGAAGGCCCGTTCCTCGGCGAATCCACAGCCCTCGGTGTAGAACGCGGTGGCCGCGGCCAGATTGGAGACCCGTAAAGCGGTGAGCGACAACGTGATCGGCGACGTGCTCATCGTGTCTGCGATCCGCCGTTGAAGTCCAGCGTCTGCCCGGTCATTCCCCCGGCCTCGTTCGAGGCGAGGTAGGCGCAGAATGCCCCGACTTCGATGGGGTCACCGAGGCGGCCGATCGGAATTCCGGCGATGAGTCGCTCGATCTGCTCCGGTGGCATCTTCTCGACGAGATTGGCCTGCAGGCCGAGCGCGACAATATTGGCGGTGACGCCGTACTGACCCGTCTCGGCGGCCAGGTGCCGGATGAAGCCCTCGATGCCGCTCTTGCCGGTCGCGTACATCGACACGTTGATGTTCTGCCCGGTGCGGGCGCTACCCGACGAGATCTGCACGACGCGACCCCAACCGGCGTCACACATCCCGTCGATCACCGCTTTGATGCAGTTCATCGCGCCGTAGATGTTGAGATCGATGGACGGCGGCCACTGCTCCGGAGCCAGTTCCCGAAACGGCTTCGCAACCCGGTCCTCGGCGACCCCCGCATTGTTGACCAGGATGTCGACGTGCCCGCCCAGCTCGGCTTCGGCCGAGCGCACGGCCTCCACGGTCGCCGCGTAGTCGGTGACGTCGAATGCCCGGACGATCGCCCTGTTGCCCTCGTCTGCAATGGCCGCCGCCACCCGCTCCGCACGATCGGCGTGCAGATCGTTGACGATGACGGTCGCCCCCTGCCGAGCGAGCACGGTGGCGATTCCCTCCCCCACGCTCTGCCCCGCACCGCTGACCAGGGCGATTCGCCCATCCAACTCGAACACGAGAGTTCACCTTTCGTCGATTCCGCCATCACTACCGGGGATGGCGTCCCGTCCTTGGCAGACTCGCCGAGCGCGGTCCACATTGTCAATCATTATTGGATTTTATTTTGGATCCAATCTGCTACGGTGGCGCTCATGACGACCGACACACCCGTCGACGCCCCGTCCGAACCGCCGGTCCTTACCGAGTTCGCCGACGGGGTCGCCCAGCTGACCCTCAACAATCCGCGGCGCAAGAATGCGATCAATCTGGAGATGGCCGCGCTCATCGACGAGTTCTGCACTCGCGTTGAAACCGATTCCGGTATCGGGGCCGTGGTGGTGCGCTCGGTCGGCGAGTACTTCTGCAGTGGCGCTGACACCAGGGATCTGGCGGCATCCTCGGCCGATCCGGCCTCACCGGAAGCCGTGCGCCGCACCTCCGCGGTGTACGGCGCGTTTGTCCGGGTGGGTTCGCTGCCGGTTCCCACCATCTCCCGGGTCGTCGGCGGGGCGGTCGGCGCCGGGCTCAACCTCGCCCTGGCCACCGATCTCATGGCCGTCACGCCGGAAGCGCACCTGGACAGCGGCTTCCTCGCTCGCGGAATCCATCCCGGCGGTGGGCATCTCGCGTTGCTCGGCCGTGCGGTCGGCTGGTCGGGAACCATTGCGCTCGCAGCCTGCGGGCAGTCGCTCACCGGCTCCGAAGCCGTCGCGCGAGGGCTGGCCCAACTGGCGGCCGAGGAGCCCGAACTCGATGCCCGTATCGCTGAGCTCACCAAGCCCGCCGCCGCCGACCCCGAACTCACCCGCCGCATCATGAGCAGCGCCCGCCTCGAGCTCGGCCCGCCGGCGGTGAGCTGGGCCTCGGCGCTCGAGATCGAACGCGGAGTGCAGATGTGGTCGATGTCGCGCAAGGGACAGGCGTCGTGGTCGTCGCGGGGTCCGGGCCGATGAGCGAAATCGCAACCGTGCCAGGCACTTCCGAAGCGACATCGGGAATCGACCTGCTGCGCGGGGAAATCCGGGCGTTTCTCCGCTCCGAAATCGACAAAGGCTCCTTCACCCCGGCGCCCGACAACTGGATGAGCGGATTCGACCCCACTTTCAGCGCCGAGCTGGGGCGGCGCGGATGGCTCGGTATGACGATGCCCGAACGCTATGGCGGGCAGGGACGCTCGCTGCTCGAACGTTTCGTCGTCACCGAGGAGCTGCTGGCCCACGGCGCACCGGTCGCCGCGCACTGGATCGCGGACCGGCAGATGGCGCCGGGCATCCTCGCCAATGGCACCGAGGAGCAGAAGCGACGCTATCTGCCCGGCATCGCCGCGGGTGAACTGTTCTTCGCGATCGGCATGAGCGAACCCGATGCAGGATCGGATCTGGCCGCGGTGCGAACGAGAGCGGTCGCCGACGCCGACGGATCGTGGACGATCAGCGGGACCAAGGTGTGGACCACCGGCGCGCACGTCGCGCACGCGATGGTGCTGCTGGCCCGCACCGACGGCAGCCCCGGCGACCGTCACACCGGTCTGTCGCAATTCCTGGTCGATCTCGACCACCCCGATATCGAGGTGCGCCCGCTACGCAGCATCGACGGCGGCCGTCATTTCAACGAGGTCGTCTTCCACGACGCCCGCGTCAGCGCGGACGCCCTGCTCGGACGCCGTGGTGCGGGCTGGGCACAGGTGATGAGCGAACTCGCCTACGAACGCTCTGGGCCCGAGCGCTATCTGTCGACGATGCCGCTGCTGCGGGCCTGGGCGGAGAACTTGCGCCATGCCGGAGCCACTCCGCGTCAGCGCACTGTTCTCGGTGAACTCACCGCGCAGGCATGGGCATTGCGGAGGATGTCGCTGGCCGTCACCGCCGAACTGACCGCGGGCCGTAGACCCGATGTGCTCGCGGCGATCGTCAAGGATCTCGGCTCGACCTTCGAAGGCGATGTGGTGGAGGCGATTCGCGCCTGCGCCGACGTGCAGCCCCGCCGCGACGGCGGCGACCCGTTCGCCCGATTGCTGGCCGCCGCCGTCCTGCACATCCCCGCGTTCACCCTGCGCGGCGGAACGAACGAGATCTTGCGCGGAATCGTCGCGCGTGGAATGGGACTGCGATGACTCATCCGAATGCCGAACTGGTCACGGCCGTGACCGAGATGATCGATCGCGTCGGAATCGACACGGCCACTCCGGCTGTCGGCCTCGATCAGGCAGTGTGGGACGCGCTGGCCGAGGCCGGATTCACCGAGATAGGCATCCCCGAAGCACGGGGCGGCAGCGGCGGCACGACAGCCGATGCCCTGTCGGTGGTGCACGCCGCCGCCGAACGGGGATCGAACACCATGCTGATCGAGCACACTGTATTGGCCGGACCGCTGCTGGCCGACTGCGCCGGCACCGCACCGACGGGACCCAGCACCGTGGCGATCGCCGATAAGCGTTGCGGCGTACGCGAAGTCGACGGCGTCCTCGTGCTCGACGGCGTCGTCACCGGCGTCGTGCACGGGCGCGACGCCGCCCGCCTCGTCGTACTGTTCGAGCCCACGGCCGCGGGCGAGCGCGCATCGATCGCGATCGTCGCCACCGACGCCGCAGGGGTCCACGTGCAACCTGGAACCGATCTGCTCGGCGCGGCACTCGACGACTACCGGTTCGACTCGACGCCCGTGGAGCTGTACGTCGAATCACCGTTCGGTGCAGCAGAACTCGAAGAACGCGGCGCTCTGGCCTATGCGGTGGCAATGGCGGCGACCGCCGGCGCCGTGCGCGACCGCACCCTGCGCTACGCCGCCGAACGCATCCAGTTCGGCCGTCCGCTGGCCAAATTCCAGGCCATCCAGCAACGTCTCGCTGGTCTCTCCGCTCGCGCCGCGCTGATGGGCGCCGCAGCCGCTGCCGCTGCCGAGACTGTTGACGGCGCCTCTCTACAACGCCGAGCGGCGATCGCCGCCGCGAAGGTGGTGACCTCGGTATCGGCTCGCGAGGTCGCCGCCGCCGCGCATCAGATCCACGGGGCGATCGGATTCACCGCCGAGCACAGCCTGGGACGATTCACCACCGCCCTGTGGGGTTGGCGAGAGCGCCACGGATCCGAGGAGTACTGGTCCGGTGTGCTTGCCGGTCAGATCCTCGACGAGGGAGCCGACCTGTGGGATGTCGTCGTCGGCGCCGAAAGTCCCGTCGAACACACTGTCGCAGAAGGAAATTCACTATGAGCACCATCTCGCCCGTCCTCGCCGAGACCGGCGACGAGGTACGCGTCGACGGGCGCGCGGCCTGGCGCGCCGCGGACACCGCCACCGGCAACGGAGTGCTGACCGGCCTGCGCGTGCTGGACCTGAGCCGCGTGCTGGCCGGCCCGTACACCGCTCAGATGCTGGCTGACCAGGGCGCCGAGGTGATCAAGGTGGAGGCACCCGCGGGCGACGAAACCCGAGGGTGGGGACCGCCTTTCGTGGATTCCGGCACCAGTAGCGCCTATTACGGCAGCCTCAACCACAGCAAGGACAACATCTGCCTGGATCTGCGCGCTCCCGAGGGCCGCGAGATCCTCGGCCACCTCCTCGACGGCGCCGATGTGGTCATCGAGAACTTCAAGGCGGGCACGATGGCCCGCTGGGGATTCGATTTCGAGACGGTGCTCACCCAGCGGCACCCGAAGCTGATCTATTGCCGCATCACCGGATTCGGAGTCGACGGCCCGATGGGCGGTCTGCCCGGCTACGACGCGGTGCTGCAATCCTTCGGCGGCCTGATGAGCATCAACGGCTACCCCGACGGCAACCCACTGCGTGTGGGCGTGCCGATCGTCGATATCGTCACCGCCAACCTGGCCGTCAACGGCATCCTGCTCGCACTGCTGGAGCGCGACCGCAGCGGAGAAGGGCAGCTGGTCGACATGACGCTGCTGGACGCGGTCATCTCCGTCCTGCATCCGCACGCGGCCAACTGGATCGCCAACGGCACAGTCCCCCGGCGAACGGGCGATTTCCATCCGACCGTGGTCCCCTACCAGGTCTTCCGCGCCGCCGACGGCGACTTCTTCGTCAGTGCGGCCAATGATCGTCAATTCCGTTCGCTGACACAGACTCTCGGGGTCCCCGAGCTCGCCGACGACCCGCGCTTCGCGTCCAACGCGCAGCGATACGCCCACCGGGAGGACCTTGTCGCGCTGCTCGGCGAGCGGATCGCCACCTGGACCCGGGCCGACCTGGCCACCCGCCTGGAAGCGGCCGGTGTCGCGGCCAGCGCGGTGCATACCGTCGACGAAGCCCTGCGGTCCCCGCAGGCACGCCATCGCGACCTGTTCATCGAGGAACCGGACTATCGCGGCGTCGGGGTGCCGATCTCACTGAGCCGCTCGCCCTCCCGGCGGCCGCGCCCCGCGGTGCCACGCGGCGCCGACACCACCGTGGTGCTGGCGTCGATGGGATACCCCGCCGAGCGGATCGCCGACTTGCGTTCGGCTGGTATCTTCGGAGACCCGTGAGCAGCCCAATCGAAAGTGTCACGCAGACGGATCCAGGCCGCGGAGTCGGCCAGGCCGCCGTGCGGGTGGTCGCGGAACTGGAACGGATGATCGTGACCGGCGAATTGTTGCCCGGTCAGCCGATCCGTCAGGTGCTGATGGCCGATCGCCTCGGGGTCAGTCGGCTGCCGATCCGTGAGGCCCTGCGCCATCTGGCCGCGGAAGGCCTGGTGGAGCACGAACATAATGTGGGCTACACGGTGGCGCGGCTGCAGCAGTCGGACTTCGACCAGATCTACCTGATGCGAGCCGTCCTGGAACGCGAGGTGCTGCTGTCGCTTCCGGCGTTTCCCGCCGAGGTCCTCGCCGAGGTCACCCGCGCCGCCGAACTGGTGGTCGAAGCCGCCCAGCAGGGCGATGTACTCGCGATGCGACTACAGAACCACGCCTTCCATTTCGCGATCTTCGAACGATCCCCGCTGAATCTGGTAGTCGCCGAGATCCGCCGCCTGTGGACGTTGGCGATGCCCTATCACGCCGCCTACCTGTACGACCCGGCCGCGCGCGCTCGCGTCGTGGCCGAACACGACCAGATGATCGAAGCGTTGACCCGCCACGACAACGCGCGGCTCGTCGAATTGATGAACGAGCACCGGCGCGGTGGGGAGACCAGTACCGGGATGATGTTGCGCGCCACGCGTTCCGCAGCCGATCCCGCCGTTCCGAGGAGTGAATCGTGACCGTATCGACCGGATATCAGTCTTACCGCTTCGCGTGGGATCCCGACGTCGCCGTCATCGTGGACAGGGTGCGGGTGGGCAAGTCCGGCCCCATGCACGCCCTCGGCGTCGAGGCTGCACGCAGCGCCCTGGAATCCATTGTGCGCCCGCCGGGTCCGCAGATGCGTACCGTGCGCGACACCTCCTTCGACGGACCGCACGGCGCCGTCCCGGTCCGCGTCTACCATCCCCTCACCGCCCCGGAAACCGAAGCGCCCGCGCTGGTTTGGTATCACGGCGGCGGGATGATCATGGGCACACTGCAGTCCTTCGACCGGCTCGCTCGCGATGTCGCCGATGCGACCGGGGCGGTGTTGTTCAATGTCGACTACCGTCTCGCGCCCGAACACCGCTTCCCGGTGGCCAACGACGAGGCCTACGCCGCGTTGCGCTGGGTAGTCGACACCACCGCGGACTGGGGCGTCGACCCGGCCCGGATCGGGGTCGGCGGCGACAGCGCGGGAGGCGGGCTGGCAGCGGCGACCGCCTTGCGCAGCCGTGACGAGAGCGGCCCGGCCATCGCCCAGCAGGTGCTGTTCTATCCCGGCGTCGAACGCCGCACCGACCGGCCCTCCATGCGCGAATTCGGCGACTCGCCGTTCCTCACCGCTGAGGACATCGACTGGATGAAGAGCCTCTATCTGGGCCCGGATCCGGCAGCCGACAACGCGTATGGTGTTCCGGCACTTGCGGATTCCCTGGCCGACCTGCCCCCGGCTGTCATCGCCGTCGGCTACGCCGACCCGATCCGCGACAGTGTCGAGGCATACGGCGATCGCCTACGCGAGGCCGGCGTGCCGACGGTGCAGATGCGCTATCCGGGTGTGGGCCACGGCTTCGCCATGCAGGCTCCCTCGGTTGCCCGTGGTCGGGCGGCGATCGCGGAGGTGGGTGCGGTGGTTTCCGCACGCTTCCGAATGGGGCGCTGATCGGCGGCCGATGCCGGCGGAAAGCAGTGAAGGCGGGCCGATGGTCCGCCTTCACTGCTTTCGAACGGCTGCTCAGCTCCGCACCGGAGCCAGCAGCTTCTTCAGCGGAATCGTGACGTCTGCCAGCGCCGCCGGGCCGGGTCGGTGACCACGGCTCAACGCCGCCCGCAGAACCACGAAATCCGCGGGCGAATTCAGGCATTCGGCGGCGACGAGGGCATCGTCGGCGAAGTACAGGGCCACCCGCCGCTGCGGTCGATGCGGATCCACCCGGACCAGCATGGAAGTGTGTCCGCCGATCAGGCCGACGATCTGCAACTTCTGATCGCCTTGATCCGACCAGAACCACGGGGCGGTCGGCTGCGGGGAAGGCTCGCCCAGCAGCACCATCGCGGCCCTGTTCGCCTGCTCGATCGCGTTGTCCACCGATTCGAGCCGGTAGCGGACACCGGACCCGGACACGTGCGTCGCACAGTCACCGATGGCGAGCGTCCAGCCGTCGGAGGCCAGACACTGTTCGTCGACCACGATCCCGCCGTCGCGTTCCAAACCGAGTTGTTCGGCGAGCTCGGTGCGCGCCTCCGCGCCGATGCCCACCACCACCGTCGCGGCCGGGATCTCCCGGCCGCTCTCGAGTCGCACCGCGTGAACACGGTTGTCGCGGTGCGTGATCGAGACCGGAAGGTCCCCGAGCACGACGTCGGTCGCCATCGCCCGATGGGCGGCGAGCAGGGTCGCGGCCGTGTCCGCACCCACCGCCCGGGCCAGCAGCCGCTCCCCCGCCTCAATCACGGTCACCTCGGCACCGAGGGCGCGCGCGGTGGCGGCGACCTCCAGACCGACGAACCCGCCACCGATGACGACAACGGGCCCGGCGGGCACCCGTGCGGCGAGTGACCGGGCATCGTCCAGATCACGCAACACGAGCACATCGCGATGATCGGCGCCGGGCAGCCGCAGCCGCCTCGGCTGTGCCCCGGTGGCCAGCACCAATCGATCGAATCCCCGGATCACCGCGTTGCCCTCGCGGCGGAATCGCATGGCGACACCGTGCGGTATCCGCTCGACGTACTCGACCCGAGCCCCGGTGATCAGCTCTATCTTGTTGTCCCGGTAATGATCCGGTTCCCGCAGCAGCACCGATTCACTGGTGGCCTTGCCCTCGAGCCACGCCTTCGACAGCGGCGGGCGCTGATACGGCAGGTGCGGTTCGTGCGAGATCAGCGTGAGCTCGCCGGTGTAGCCGCCGCCACGCAGGCGATCGGCGAGCTGTACTCCGGCGTGGGAGGCGCCGACCACCACGATGCTGCGCGGCCGCACCGACACTCCCGGCTCGTCTTTGGATGCGCCCATCGTTCAGACCTGCTCGTCGGGGATGATGACGTGCAGGTCGAGTCCGTCCGACAGTGTCAGCTGGCACGACAGCCGGGAATTGTCCTCGCGATCGGAGGCCGTGCAGTCGAGCATCTCGTCCTCGTCCTCGGAGGGCTCCGGGAAGTACCGCAGTTCCGCGGGCTCGAGATACACGTGGCACGTCGCGCACGACAAGGTCCCGCCGCACTGGCCGACGATGCCGTTCACGCCGTTCTTGACTGCCGTGGACATGACCGAATCGCCTGCGGCGCCGTCGACGACCCGCACCGCGCCGTCGGGCTGGGTGTAGAACACTTTGGGCATCGATACGCTCCTACCAGGTCACCGGTAGATCGACGATCGGCTGAGTGAGGTTGTCCTTGTCGACGACCGCCTCGCCGTCGAGGGCCAACCCGGGTAGCCGCTTGAACAGCTCGGCGAGACCGACCTGCATCTCCATCCTCGCCAGCGGCGCGCCGAGGCAGTGGTGCAATCCGTAGCTCAGAGTCAGATGCGGATTGTTGCTGCGCGTGATGTCGAACGCGTCGTCACGGTCGAGGGCCACCCCGTCGTGTGCCACCGCCGCGGGGTCGAACAGCACGGCCTCGCCGCGCGCGATCACCTGACCGTCGATCTCCACGTCCTCGGTCGCTACGAACGGCACCATCCCGCCGCCACCGGCGACCTTGTTGCCCAACGCCATTCGACCGTGGCGAAGGACCTCCTCGACCGCGGTGGGCGCGATGGTGTCCGGATCCCGCAGGAACAGCTCGAGCTGGTCGGGATTTCGCAACAGCGAGAGGACGCCGGCGCATATGAAGTTGGCCGTGTTGTCGAAGCCGCCGATGATCAGTACCAGCGCGATCGGAAGGATCTCACCGTCGGTGAGGCTGTCGTCCTTGTCGCGGGCATTGGCCAGATCGCTGAGCAGATCCTCGCGCGGGTTCTTCCGGCGTTCCTCGATCAGCGCCATCATGTACACGACCAGTTCGGTCATGTTGGCGACGGCTTCCTCTTGGGGCATGTTCGCCACCGCGAGCGTCGCGGAACTCCATTTCTGGAACTTCGCCCGGTCCTCCGGCGGCACACCGAGCAGGTTGGCCAGCATCTGGATCGGCAGCGCGACCGCGTAGTCGTGCACCAGGTTCGTCGGTGCGCCCTTGGCGACCATCTCGTCGATGAGCTGGTTGGCGAACTCGATCGCCGAATCCCGCATCGCCTTCACCCGTTTGGGCGAAATGGAGCGCTGGACGAGTTTGCGCAGCTTGGTGTGGTGCGGAGGATCCTCGAATTGCAGTGTGGTCCTGAGGAAGTCGGGGAATTCGACGAAGTAGGGCACCACGCGCTCGCCGGTACGGAACGGTTCCCGGACGAAACGCGCGTCGCTCAGCATCTGGCGAGCGGCGGCATTGCGGTGGATGACCCAGACGTCGCCACCGTAGGGCATGGTCATCTTCGTCATCGGCCGCTCGGCGGCGATGGCCCGATACCGGGCGACCGCGTCCTGCGGCGGCACCGGTTCGAAGGGGTAGTCGGTCGGCGTGACCGTATCGGTTGTACTCATCAGCGGAATCCAGTCAGGAGTGCGGGGGCGGATCAAGAGACCGGCATCTGCGCCGGAGCGACGACCTGCGGCGTGGCGTCGGGGGTGATCGCCACGATCTCGTCGATCCGTTCAGCGACGGTTTCGACGGTCAGGCCGGGATCGTGGATGCCCACGGTGTTGACCAGCGCCAGCCGGTTCACGATGCCGCCGGCGACATTGAACACCTCACCGTTGATGTTGCTGCTGGGGTGCAGCAGATAGGCCACCACCGGAGCGATGTGCTCGGGCAGCAGCGAGGTGCGCATGTACTCCATGATCTCCGGGGACAGCGTGTCGGCGGCGGCTTCGGCCATCCGGGTGCCCGCGCCGGGAGCAACCGCGTTCACCTTGATCCCCTTCGCCAGACCTTCGAGTGCGAGGTTGCGGGTCAGGCCGAATACCGCGCCCTTGGAACCGCCGTAGTGCGACATTCCCGGATTGCCCAGCATCGCTTGGGAAATGGTGTTGACGATGCTCGGCGCTTCGGCCTTCGTCAGGTGCGGCCACGCCGCCCGACACACACGCAACGTGCCGAAGTAGTGCACATCGAGATGGCGTTGGTACTCCTCGTCGGGCACCTCGTCGAACGGCGCGGTGCGCACGATGCCGGCGTTGTTCACCACGCTGGTCAGCCCTCCGTAGTGGGAGACCGCCGTCTCGACGAGGGCGCGAGCGCCGTCCTCGGTGGCGACGTCGGCGGCGCAGGCGACCGCTTTGCCACCGGCGGCGGTGATCTCGGCGACCACCTGCGCGGCGGGATCGTCACCGTCCACGCCGGAACCGTCGATGCGTGCGCCGAGATCGCCGACCACGACCGAGGCGCCACGAGCGGCGAGCAGCAGCGCGTGCGCCCGGCCGATGCCCCGGCCCGCGCCGGTCACGATAACGATGCGGTCGCTGAAATCCAGTGTTGCCATTGTCTTTTCCTCGAGCTCTGTGAATTCGGTGGGCGGGTCAGGGGCGGGTGTAGCCGCCGTGCTGCGGCACATCCGCCACCCAGATGCCGCCAAGCGCTTCCCGGGCGGACTTCTCGAAGTCGAAGACCTCGAAGCCGGCGGTCAGGTAGAGGGTGCTGCGGTCGTCGCCGCCGAGCAGGCAGGCGGAGGCGATGCCGTTCTCCAGGGGCAGCGGAACCGCGTCGGTGATGCCCTCCTCGGTGAAGCGCACGACAAAGCCGCCGCCCGGCAGGGCCGCCCACACGCCACCTTCGGCGTCGAGGCCGATCCCGTCCGGCATGAAGGGGCAGGCGGCGAATTGCCGAGGATTGGACAGCGCGCCGTCGGCGGCGCGATCCATCACGGTGATCTTGTATGCCATCACCTCGGCGGTGTAGACCCGGGTGCCGTCGGCGCTGATGGCGATTCCGTTGGCGCACAGCAGCGGACCGACCTTCTCCGGGGTCCCGACGGTGCCGTCCGGCTCCACCACGATCAACGGTGACGGCGTGGGTTCCTCGCCCTTGAACAGGTCGAAACCGAGCTGTGTGATGTAGGCACGGCCGTCGGCATCGACCACCATGTCATTGGCGGCTGCGGGGCAGTGCGCAGAGATGTCGGCGTACACCGACAGGTCCTCGGGTCCCGCTCCGCCGTGGATCAGCACCAGCTTCTCGTGCATCGATACCACGATCAGCCGACCATCGGGCAGCCAGCCGAATCCGCCCAGCACGATCGGGACGTCGGTGTCGGCGGCCCGGGCGTTGGCGTCGATGACGACGGTGGCGTTGCCGTCCGCGTCCAGAGTCTTCAGCGTTCCGGTGTACATGTCCGAGAACCAGAAGGTGCCCTCGTGCCATCGCGGGCACTCCGGCCAGGAATATCCGGTCGAGATCCTGCGAGCCTCGTGGGTCGGGGCTTTGGCCGCGGCCACGGCCGTGGCGACGATGTCGACGGGATTGGTCATGATGGGCCCTCCAGCAACGGTGATAGGGACGGAAAGTCGGTGTGACCGTGGCGATTTCGATGCCGCGGCACACACCTGCCACGGCTACCGGCGGATGCGACGGCGATGGCTTGCCAGGTCCGGTGCACCGAGTTCACGGCGGTGAACTGCGTCACAGGTGCATGGCATGTCAGGACGATAGGTTTCCGCGATCCGCGTCAGCCGACGCTCTCCCATTGAGCGGGAGAGCTCCATGAGGGCGTTCCGCCGACCACGTCGTAATCGCTCCCGGGACGTCGAATCGGCGCGGCGCCAAGCTGCCGTGACCATGCCAAGGCCCTCGATCCCGGCCACAGGATCGAGGGCTGTCTACGACGGATTCACAACGTCGCCCGATATATGTTGGGCGGCAATGTCGTTAGCGTTCAGGACACGGATTCGGCCGCTTCCTCGGCGACCGCTCCGAGGTACGCCCGCTCGATCCGTTGCGGATCTTCCCGCAGCACGGCCGCCGTATCGGAATCGGCGACCGTCCCGTGCACAAGAATCGTGCCATGGTCGGCGACACCCAATGCCAGCTGCACGTGCTGTTCGACCAACAGCACGCTCATGCCCGCGTCGGCGAGAGTGCGCAGCACCGCGAGGATCTCGGCCACGATAACCGGGGCGAGACCCATGCTCAGCTCGTCGATGAGCAATACCTTGGGCCGCTGCAGGATCGCGCGTCCGATGGCCAACATCTGCTGTTCGCCGCCGGATAATCGACCGGCATCGACCGACAGCCGCTTCTCCAGCGCCGGAAAGTATTCGAGGACCTCGTCGATCGCGGAGCGTCGCCGACTTCGCTCGGTGACCGCGAGCAGCAGATTCTGCCGAGTGCTCAACTGGCGGAACAGCGCCCGGTCGTCGGGGACCAACACCATGCCCGCGCGCACCGCGGTCCGGGGACTGCCGCCGGCGAGATCGCGCTCGCCGACGCGGACTTCGCCGCCCGCCCGCGGCAGCAGACCTGCGAGCGTTGTCAGCAGGGTGGTCTTGCCCGCGCCGTTGGGCCCCAGCAGACAGGTGATCTCTCCCGCGCGCAGGCTCAGATCCACGCCGCGCAAGCACGGTCGCTGCTCCAGATAGCCGGCGGTGAGGCCACGGCATTCCAAGGCGGTCATGGCTCATGCCTCCTGACTGGTGAGTGCGCCTGTCCGCGGCTCGGGCGCGGTGTCGGGGTCGGCGGGGCCGCCGAGGTAGGCCCGCAATACCTCCGGGTTCGTCCGGATCGATTCCGGCGGGCCGCTGGCGATGACCTTGCCCAGATCGAGCACGATCACCCGGTCGCAGATGGTGAGCACCAGCTCCATATCGTGATCCACCAGCAGGATGGCCGCGCCCTCGTCGCGAACGGAGCGCAATCTCTCTCCGAGCCAACGGCTTTCGCTGCTGTCGAGACCGGCGGCCGGTTCGTCGAGCAGCGCCACGGTCGGCACGGCGGCCAGCACGCGCGCCATCGAGACCAGCTGTCGCTGCCCCTGTGACAGCGAGGCGGCCGTGGCGTCGGCCATGCCGCTCAGTCCCAGCACCGACAGGACTCGTGAGACACGCTGGGAAACAGGCAGTTTCGACCGCGACCTGGAGGCGCCGACCTGGACGTTCTCCGCGACGGTGAGGTCGTCGTAGAGTTCCACGTCCTGAAAGCTGCGGCCCAGACCCGATCGGCTGCGCCGATGCGGCGGGGTTCCCGAGATCGCGGCGCCGTTCAGGGTGATCGCACCGCCCGCCGAGGCGAAGCCGGTGACCGCGTCGATCAGGGTGGTCTTGCCCGCGCCGTTCGGCCCGATCAGGCCGACGATCTCACCGGGGAACACCTCGAAGCTGACATCCGACACCGCGACCACCGCCCCGTAGGAGACGCTCACTCCCTCGACCGACAGCAGCGGGGTGTCCGGGTTGCGGTGCGGTGGAGCTTCCACCGCCGCCTCGCCGGGCGGGATGCGTTCCGCGCGCCGGAGTTCGGGCCACCGGATCCGCGGCAATTTGTCGGCGATGCCGTCCGGGTTGGTCATCACCGTGACTATGAGCAGCACGCCGCTGAGCACCGCGTAGTAGTCACCGATGTGCAGGAAGCGATCGACCAGCAGGTACACCACGCCGCCCGGAGCCATGACACCGGCCAGGATCGCGCCGGTGATCGAGGTGACGCCCGCGATGTACATGACCGCGAACAACCCGATCCCCGCGAAGACCGTGAACGGCTCCGGCGTGGCCAGCCGCTGCTGGTATCCGAGCAGCGCGCCCGCCAGTCCCGCGATGAACGCGCCGATCGCGAAGGTGATCAGCTTGGTGCGCGCGACATCGATGCCCGCGGCCGCCGCCGACCGCTCGTTGGCGCGGACGGCGAGCATGTCGGTGCCGAGGCCGCTGCGCCGCAGCCACGCCACGGCCAGCCCGGCCAGGGTGAGAACGAGAAGACAGAGCAGCCCGAACGCGATCCGCGGATACGCATGTCCCACACCGATTCCGAGGTCGACTCCGAACAGCCGTGGCGTATCGATCGTCGCGCCGGCGACGCCTCCGTTGAGCCCGGGATTTCGGAACCAGAACGCCTCCACGAACATCGCCAGGGCCAGGGTCACCACTGTGAGCGGCAGGCCGCGTACCCGCAGCGCGGGCACCCCGACCACCACGCCCACCATGGTCGCGAACAACGCGGACAGGATCGGTGCGAACGGAAACCCTATTCCCAGATGCTGATTCACTACGCTCAACGCGTACGCCGAGACGCCTGCCAAGGTGAGCTGGGCGAGCGAGATCTGGCCCGCGTACCCGGTGACCACCACCTGCGACAGGGCCAGCACCCCGAAGATGATGCTGCTGACGACGGCCGCACGATAGCTGCCCGAGGTCGCCGTCAACGCCACCACGGCCCCGACCAGGGCGAGCCCCGCGGGAATCGCGATGTGGTCGGGTCTCGGTGCGCGGCCGAGCGATTTGCGCACCACGCTGCCGCGGTCGGGCAACGGCTGTCCCTTCACGACCAGGAAGCCCAGAATGAGGAGCAGCGAAATCCCCTCGGCCGTACCGGAATCCGGCATCCAGCTGTAGAGTCCGCGCAGGTTCGTGGCCTCGGCCTGCAGCGCCCCGATCACGATGCCCGCCGCGACGGTCAGCCAGATCGATCGGAAGTTGCCGACCAGGGTGGCCGCCAGCGCGGGCACGATGAACATCGAGTAGGCGACGGGATTGAGCGCCACCAGCGGTGCGATCAGGATGCCGCCCAGGCCCGCGACCACCGAGGACAGCGCCCAGTTGCTGAAGGCGATCCGGTCCGGTGACAGCCCGGTCAGGTATGCGCCTTTCTCCGACTCCGCTGCGGCTTCGGTCGCGACACCGAAACGGGTGAAGCGGAAGACGACCGTGGCGACGATGGCGATGCCGAGGATCGACACCGCGAGCCAGATCCGGTCGGTGGGCACGGTCCGGCTCCCGATGTGGAAGGTGTTGAGCGCGAAGATGGGCCGGACCGCGACCAGCCCTGTGCCGACCCGCTGGGCGATCATCGCCTGGATCACGATCATCAACCCGATCGACGCGACCGCCTTCGCCACCACTGAGGCTGTGCGCATCGGCCGGAACACCAGCGCGTAGCAGAGCACTCCGAGGACGGCGGCGAAGGCCAGAGAGATCGCCATGGCCGGGAGGAGGCCCAGCGGCCCACCGAGATGGATCGATTTGGGCAGTCCCGGTATCGGAACCAGCAGCTCTCCCTTGCGGAGCAGGGCATAGGTGTAGGCGGTGTACAGCGCGACCGTGCCGGTCGCGAAGTTCACCACACCCGAGCTCTTGAAGGTCATCACGAGCGCGAGCCCGATCGCCGCGTACACCGCCCCGTTTCCGAGGCCGAGCACGAGGTAGGAAAGATGGTCTGTCATGGCGTCTCTCTGGTCGAATCTCCGTGTCGCCCCGGGTTATCCGGTCACTTCGAGGTTGACGGGGACGCCCTTGTCGTTGAGCGTGCCGATCAGCATCTGGCGCGAGCAGATCGAGGGCATCTGCGGCACGGCCGTCCCGTCGCAGGTGAAGGTGACCCCACCCCCGGCGGGCATCTCCACTTTCTTGGAGGCCTTCAGCGCCTGAGCGATCCCAGCCGCATCGGCTTGGCCCTGCAGGCTCTTGGTCGCTCCCGCCAGAGCCATGACGAGCTGGTAACCCGACGACGCCGCACCGGTCACATTCACGTCCGGGGCGTACTTCTGCAGCACCGAGCGGTAGAGCACCGAATCCGGCCGGTCCGACAAGTAGTCGGTCGCGGTGATACCGATGCTGCCCTTGACCGCGTCCATACCGATGATGTTCGTGACGGAGGGATCCAGACAGGTCGGGATGTAGACCTTCTGCACATTCGGATCTGCGGTCAATACGGCCTTGTACACCGAGGCGCACGTACCGGCATCGGCCATGACGCTGATCCCGTCCGGCTTCGACGACAAGCCCGAGGTGACGAGCGGGGTCGGGTCCGGTACGCCCAGCGCGATCGGCACGACCTGGAACGCAACACCGAAGCCCTGGAAGATCGGAGCCCCCATCGCCTTGATCATGGCGCCGATCCCTCCGCCGTCACTGGCGAAGAGCGTGAACGACTTCATGTTCTGTTTCTTGGCCGCCGCAGCCATGGCGGTCAGCGTTCCGGGCAGACCGGCCGACAGCGACGAGGACTGCGGTGAGGTCAGCTCATCCGCCGACACGCCGTTCAGGGTGATGTACGGGATTGCCGCCCCGGCGACGATCGGGACGATCGCCGGCCCCTGCGAGGTTCCCGGTGACAGCACGGCCGCGACCTTCTGCTCCACCAATTCGTTGGCACACTTGGTCGCCGAGGTCGGCTCCTCCTGCTGTTTGCAGACCACGAGGTCGATCGGATGACCGGCGAGGCCGCCACCGTTCTTGTTCACGTACTCGGCCGCCGCCTGAGCACCCTCGCGCATCTCCGGAATCGAGACGACGGCGCCGCCCTCGGTGGAGATGAATCCGATCTTCACCGGTGCCCCGGCGGCGGGGTTGTCCGGTAGCGCGGTGGTGGACGCGCCTGCCACCGCGCTGTTGTTCGATCCGTTGTCACTGCTGCACGCGGTGACCCCCAGTGCCCCCAGCAGGGCCAAAGCGCTGATTCCGGCTAGTGCGCGCCGGTGGCGAGCATGTCCGCCAAGTTTCATGATCCGAACTCTCCTTACTGACGAGGAGAGGCCGCGCCTAGTGTTCCCCGGCATACCGGACTCCTCGCATGACGTGCATCACAGTCGATGACAGCGGCGATTATGTGCGGATCGAAGACGGGGTCGCCGATGGCGATTCCCGTCCACCGGGAAGGGCGGCGAGAATTTCCGCCCGCGCCCCGGGTCGAGGCAACCTACGTGATCCACTTCACGAATCGAGGTCGATGTGCCACTATTTTCAAATTGAAATAGCGACGTCAGTGCGTTGCCGTCGTCAGCGAGGAGCACAGCATGACCATGACACAGGAGATCCCTCCGGCCGAGGTGAACACTCCCAGCAACATCCTCGACCGAATGACTCTCGTCCTCGACGCCTTCGACGGGCATGAGAGCCTCGGCTTGACGGAGATCGTGAACCGAACCGGGCTTCCCAGCTCATCCGCGCATCGGATGCTCGACCGCCTGGTCCGCCTGCGCTGGCTGCACCGCGAAGGCCGCAGCTACAGCCTCGGCATCCGACTGGTCGAACTCGGCTCGCTGGCCGTCCATCAGGATCGGGTGCACGCGGCCGCCCGCGAACACCTGCACCATCTCTATCGCGCCACCGGAATGGTGGTGCACCTCGCGGTCCTCGACGGCGACGACGTGGTGTACCTGGACAAGATCGGCGGGCGGCTGGCGCCGCAGGTGCCGACGCGGATCGGCGGCCGACTGCCCGCCGCGCGCACGGCCCTGGGCAAGGCGCTGCTGGCATACCGGGATCACGACGAACCCGGCGGCGAGCTGATCCGGGAACTCGGATACGCGGTCGAGCGCAGTGGAACGCCGAGCGGCTTCGGATGCATCGCGGCTCCGATCGGAGAGGTAGGCGAGGCCAACACCGCGGTATCGATCTGCGGTCCCCGCACTCACATGAGTTTCGACAGCCGTCTGACGACGCCGGTCCAGCTCACCGCCGCCGCCATCGTGCGCAGCCTCAACATCGGCCGATTCGTCACCCCGACCCTGCAGCGCCGAAACATCCTGCGGGCGTTGCCGACCGCACCCTCCGTGCTCGCAGAGGGCTGAGCCACCCCGGCCGGTCTAGTCGGGCCGACTCCCCGGTTCGGGACCCTGATCACCGACGTCACGCCAGCTGCCCGGATGACGCGGCACCGGCATCCCCTCCGAGTCGGTGACCACCGCCGCGCGATAGTGCTCCGCCGCGGCGTCGATATCGGCCAGCAGCTGTTCGGCGAGCTCGATCTCGGCTTCGAAGTAGCGCTGCGACCACCGCAGGCTCATCTGGGTGAAAGCCCACCCCGGCTCCGGATCCGACCGATCGGCGTGTCCGCCGGCCTGCCGCGCACGCTCGCGCAGGTTCTCGATGTGGGCGCGCACGATACGTTTCAGCTGATCCGGCTCGTGCAGGTGTCCCATCCAGAGCCGAAGCATCACACCGTGTTTGAGCATCGGCGTCTCCACCTCGGCGTCGGCCGACCACTTCCGCAGTGCCGCCACGCCCTCCGGGGTGATGCGGTAGCGCCGGCGATTGCGCACCCCCGCGTCCGCGACAACCCGGGAGCTCACCAGCGACAGGTCTTCGAGCTTCTTGAGTTCGCTGTAGATCTGGCTGACCGAGGGGCTCCAGTAGAAGAAGCCGATGCTCCAGTCGGCCCACTTCCGCAGCTCGTTGCCGGTCAATTCCTCACCGAAGGACAGCATGCCCAGCACGGCCCAGCTGGTGGCCGGAAGGTTCGGAAACGAATCGCCGTCGGTACCCATGATCGCCGAGCTTACAAGGCCTTTCGGGCCTTCCCTCCAGGGTTGATCCCGGCTGACGGGAACGTGGTCATCGACCCGGCTCCGCCCCAATTACGTTGATCAACATGAGCGACAGCACCATCTACATCATCGACCGGATAGTGCTCAAACCAGGCGATGCCCGCGCGTTCATCGACGCCTATCTGAGCGAGTACGCGCCCGGTGCGCGTGCGCGAGGGCTGACGCTGGATCGGGTCCTGGTCAGTCCGCCGGTCTGGATCGACGGGGAGAGCAATGTCGTCACTGCGACCTGGACCGTCGCGGGTCCGCGGCGGTGGTGGGAGGCGGCGGTGAAGGGCCGCCATGATCCAGCGCACGCACGATGGTGGGAGTCCGTTTCCCCCATGATCGTCGAGCGCACCCGGTCCATGGCCACCGACGCCGACGCCGTCGAAGGGCTGTGCAATGTATAAGGTCACCCGATTGCTGCACCTTATCCACGCCGACGACGAAGTGGCCGTCGCGGCGGTGCTTCGCGAGGTCACCGCGGCGGCCGAATCGGCCGGAGCCCGTCACAGCCTCGTCGCGCGCACGCTGCCCGGCGCGCGTAACGGCGGCGATATCGTCGCCCACTTCCAGTTCGAATCGGAATCGGAATGGTCGAGCCAGCAGGCGACCATCGACGCCGTGACCCGCGGACCGGCCATCGATCGAGTCGACTCCGTCGAGTATGTCGGCGGATCCGCAGCTCAGGGGCGCGCGGGCCGCCGCCCATCGGCGAATCCGCCCGCGCTCTACCGCACATTGCTACTGCGCGTAGAGGATTCGGCGGCGCAGTCGGAGGTGGATCGGTTCGAGCACGCGATGCTCCAGATTCCCGAGCACGTCTCCGGCATCCGGGCCTGGCAGCTGAGCCGGGTCGCCCACGCCACCGGCGCGACGGGATGGACCCACGTGTGGGAACAGGAGTTCACCGATGTGGACGCGTTGCTCGGACCCTACATGAATCACCCGATCCACTGGGGTCATGTCGACCGCTGGTTCGATCCCGAGTGCCCCGAGCAGATCGTGAAAGACCGGGTGTGCCACAGCTTTTGCGCGATGTCGGCGCCGGTCCTCACGGACGCGGCGCCGACGGCGCTCTCAGCGGCGCAGGAACGCTAGGACAGCGTCCTCCCACGCCTGTTTCTGCTCGATCATCACCCAGTGACCGCAGTTGGGGAAGATGTGGACTTCCCCGTTCGGCAGCATGCGCATCGGGATCAACGCCATGTCGACCGGACTCACGCGATCATCACGCCCCCAGGTGACCAAAGTGGGCACCGTGAGCCGACGCAGATTCGCCCACCCGGGCGTGGTATCGGCCGACCGCATGGATTCGGCCATCCGCGCCAGGGCGGCGGCGCCGTACATGCGGCGTGAATTCTCCAGGGTCGCGGGATCGGTGGCCTGTTCCCACCGCTCCCGCACCAGCTCCTCGGTCACCAGCGCGGGGTTGAACACCATCGATCGCAGCCAGGCGGCGAGTGCCTCCTTGCTGGGATTGTCCACGAACTCGCTGAGCCGGATGATGCCCTCGCCGGGCTGCGGGCTGAACAGCGACGTTCCGATGCCGCCGATGGTGACCAATCGTTCCACCCGCTCGGGGGCGGCGAGGGCGAAGTCCGTCGCCACAAAGCCGCCCATCGAGTTGCCGATGATCCGGACCCGGTCCAGACCCAGCCCATCGAGAAACGCCGTCACCGCAGCCTGCGCGGAGACCATCGGATGTGGTGCGTCGAAATCGTCGCTGACACCGAACCCCGGCAACTCGAGCACGAGGGTCCGGAAGTGCCGCGCAAAAGTCGGCAGATTACCGCCGAAGTTACGCCAGCCGGTCACGCCGGGGCCGGAGCCGTGCAGGAGCAGCAATGGCGGCCCGTCGCCACTTTCGCGGTAGCGCAGCACACCTCGCTCGCTCGGGAGTTCGCGAAGTTCGGGGATCGCTGGGGTGTCGACGGCTGTAGTCATACCGCGAGCCTGGCACCACTGTGGCGGGCATCGGATCAGGTTTCCCGTTCAACGGCACAACACCCGCCGATCACCGTGCGTCCGTGGGCTTTCCAACCTGAAAAGCCGCATGCCGCCCGGCTCTCCGGCCGAAATACGAGCCCGCGCCCAATTGCGTGCCGCTCGCGTATCCCTTGCCGTCCTGCGCGAGTGTCGACGCACACGCACCCGCGGCGTACAGTCTCGCGACGATCGAACCGTCCGCACGCCGCACCTGGCCGTCGACGTTCGTCCGCAGGCCGCCCAAGGTGAACCCCGCATAGGAGGCTGCCCCGAGCGACAGGTCGAAGGCGGCCCATGGACCCTGATTTTGCGCCTCGAGATTCTCGGGCTGCTTGTGGAATCGAGGATCGGCCCCGGCCGCGGCGTGCGTGTTGTAGTCGTCGAGTGTCCGCCGCAGGTTTCCCTCCGGGATCTTCAGCGCCGCTTCCATCTCGGCGATCGAATCCCATCCGTCGATGAAGGGCACGAGTTGGAAGTCCCGTTTCTCCAGATGCGCTTGGTCCAGGATCAGATAAGCCTTCGCGTCCGGCTGTTCCAACACGAACCCTGCCGTGCGCGCGTGATAGGAGTCTTCGGCGACGAAACGCTGCCCGTGGGCATTGACGATGATGCCGGTGAGGTGGCGCCCGGGCGGGTAGATCGGCGCGGTGACGAAGCACTGGTCCATCTGCTCGGTCGCCGCTCCCACCGACATGCCGAGCCGGATGCCCAGCCCGTCGTCGAATGACGACCCGAGCGGATAGGGTTTCGCGGCCAGGTGGGGAACGAACTGCCGCACCATCTCCGAATTCATGACGAATCCCCCGGCCGCGAGGACGACCGCGCTCGCCCGAACGGCCCCGGTCTCACCGAAGCGCTTCCACCGAACGCCGACCACGGTCCCGGTCTCGTCGCAGATCAGCTGCCGCGCCGCAGTCTCGTACTGAACGGTGACGCCGAGCCGGGCGAGACGCTCGATGAGCAGGTTTGTCACCAACGCCGCTCCCCCGGTATCGCCGGAGACCGGCACCTTGTGACCACGCGGCGCCGGAGTCGCCAAATCCCGGTAGGGCCAAACCTTTTCGTTGCCGGTGTACATCAGGCCTTGTGTCCCGGGCTGGATCACGGCCTTGTCCGGGTAGTAGCTGCGCTCGAACCGGAACCCAAGGCCCTCCAGCCAGTCGAAATGCTCGACGCTGTCGACGCAGTAGTCGTGGATCTTGGCGAGATCGGGCTGCCGGGAGACGGCGATCAAGTACTTCTCCATCTCCTGCTCGCTGTCGGCGTGGCCGGTGGCGAGCTGCACCGCGGTGCCCCCGCCGAGATAGAAGTGCCCGCCCGCCATCGCCGAGGTACCGCCCCCGACGGCGGCCCGCTCCAGCACCAGTACCTCGACCCCGGCGGTCGCCGCCTCGGCCGCCGCACACCCGCCGGCGACACCCAGCCCCACGACGACCACGTCGACGTTCGCCGACCACTCCTCGACCTCCGACACCGACACAACTTCGGGAATCTCTGCGCTCATGTCGCAACCCTCACCGCAGTGTGCCGGACCGGTGTAGCTGATTCCCGCGCAACGGGATTCCGCCCGCGCGAGAAGCGAACAGCCCCATCGCAGCCGTGCCGACGGGTGCCCCTCAAAGCGGGTCTACGGCGAATTCCACTGCCGTGTCGAGGAAGTGGGCACACCGACTCCGCTTCCCTGCCAAGGACTGGCGAAGAAAAGGACGGCATTCACGCGAGACTCGAGCCCTTGGGGAATCGCGGTCGACTATCTGATCAATCGGGACCTCGACTTCGCCTACTGGCCGATCGTCGG